>NZ_DELU01000006.1:0-203 GCF_002352785.1 Marinobacter sp. UBA2688 | reverse complement strand
AAGAAAAAATAACCCCACCCCCCGAAGCGGCGACTCCCCCCAAGACCAACAAAACAGGCCTGTTCAGCACAAACCCGAAACTTCCACCAAACCAGAAATGCTGCAACACTGACAGCCAGACAATAATCACAACAAGGCGAGATCTGTTTCGTGAAAGCACTAAGCCCGGTAGACCAGGTATTCCTGTGGCTGGAAAAACGCCA
>NZ_DELU01000021.1:147607-155847 GCF_002352785.1 Marinobacter sp. UBA2688 | reverse complement strand
GTAACTCCCCCTCCTACTCGATTGAAGTAAACGTTACGAGTCAGATCGGGCACGGTGTGGGGTGCCTTTTCTGCCGGGGAAAAGGTGTCTGAGCGCAGCGAGTTCTTTTTCCCAGAAGAAAAGGTACCCCGCGGCGGGCCCAGCCCCTTGTAAACAGACCTACAAAAAAAGGGGCTCCCGAAGGAGCCCCTGTTCTTACTCAGAGCGTTGAAAACGCGCCTGTTTACCGGGTGATGTGCTGATACTCACCGGCATCTTCAGTAACCGAGCTCACCACCATAATGGCAATGAAAGCAGCAATGAAGCCAGGAATGATCTCGTACACGCCAGGACCACCCATGAACTCACCGTTCCAGCCCAGAGAGATCCAGATCATGACCGTGGCAGCACCCACAACCATGCCTGCGATGGCGCCAGCGCCGTTTGTGCGCGGCCACATCAGTGACAGGATAATCAGCGGGCCAAATGCGGCGCCGAAGCCTGCCCAGGCGTTACTGACCAGGGCCAGAACCTGAGAGTTCGGGTCGGAGGCAATAACCGCAGCTACCAGGCCTACCAGTACAACACACACACGGCCTACGCCGACGCATTCTTTGTCGGTCGCTTCTTTACGCAGGAACAGGCGATAGAAGTCTTCGGTCAGTGAAGAAGACGACACCAGCAGCTGGCTGGAAATGGTACTCATGACTGCAGCAAGCAGTGCCGCGTAGAGGAAGCCTGTGATCAGCGGATGGAACAGAAGATCTGAGAGCAGGATAAAGATCGTTTCCGGATCTTCGATATTCATACCATTGCGAATCGCGTACGCCCGGCCAAACACACCGAGGGAGACGGCGCCAATCAGGGAGATAAGCATCCAGGACATGCCGATGTTACGGGCAGTCGGTACTTCATCCAGCGTACGGATCGCCATGAAACGCACAATGATGTGTGGCTGGCCGAAATAGCCCAAACCCCAGGTTACCGCAGACAACCAACCGATGAGCGTCAGGCCTTCCGTCCACGACAGTAGCGTGGGGTCGACTTCGTTCAGGGTTTGCGACGCCTGGGCGAAACCACCGCCGCCTTCACCAAAGAGGACAACCGCCGGCATGATGACCAGTGCCAGCATCATGATGCAGCCCTGTACGAAGTCCGTCATGCTTACTGCCAGGAACCCGCCGACCACGGTGTAGGCCAACACCACACCCAGCGTGATGACGATACCAACCGCATAGTCGCTCAAACCACCGAAATTGAAGATGCCGGAGAATGCACTCTCAAACAGCTTGCCGCCCGCAACCAGGCCGGATGCCGTGTAAACCGCGAAGAAGATAACGATGACGATGGCTGACACGGTACGCAGCGAAAGCGCCTGTGTCGGGAACCGGTTTGCCAGGAAGGACGGGATGGTGATCGCATTGCCATAGTGAACCGTCTGTTCACGAAGACGCGGCGCTACCAAGGTCCAGTTAAAAAACGCACCCACGAGCAGGCCGATACCGATCCAGGCCGATCCCAGGCCCGATGCAAACAGCGCCCCGGGCAACCCGAGAAGCAACCAGCCACTCATATCCGAAGCACCGGCCGACAGGGCCGCTACCTTTGGACTGAGGGCTCGCCCACCCAACATGTAATCTTCGGATGAAGACGTAGCTCTGCGCATGGCATAAACGCCGATGGCGATCATGAGCGCAAAGTAAGCAAATAGACTGATCCAAACTCCAATAGCCATGAAACTCCTCCAGTTCAAATGGACGGAATCAACTCCGACCGTTTAGCGCGCTTACCACGGTGAACCCGGTAGTCGCACCCTTTGTTTTTTTGACTCGCTAAACTACTCACGTCATTAAGGCGCTACGGCTTACAACGCCTGCCTCCCCATCTCAATACTTACCTCCTATCGTTCAGGTTTTCGTTCCGCACTGCCTTGTGAGCAAAGCGTCCTATCAAACCTTTTCAATGCCAAGCGACAACAGTGACGCGTTTCCACCCACCGCTGTGGTGTTGATGGTGCGGGTTCTCTCCGTCGCAAACCGTAGCAGGTAGTGCGGCCCGCCAGCTTTGGGACCGGTACCGGAAAGTCCCCGCCCCCCGAAAGGCTGAACACCAACAACCGCGCCAATCTGGTTTCGGTTAACGTAGGTATTGCCCACTTTTACCCGCCGCTCGATATAGGCCGCTGTGGACTCACTTCTGCTGTGAATACCCAGGGTAAGTCCATAACCCGCCGCATTAATTTCATCGATCACATCGTCCAGCTTCTCTGCAGTGTAGCGGACTATATGGAGAACAGGGCCGAAGTGTTCGTCTTTCAACTCGTTGATACTTGAAATGGCGTAGGCGGACGGTGGAACAAAGTAGCCGTCGCGGCAGGCCTCCGGTATTGGCGCCTGCGATACCAACCTGGCATGTTTGCCAAGCTCGGTCAGATGGGCTTTCAGACCATCCCGCGCTTCTTGATCAATCACCGGTCCGACATCGGTGCTGTGACGCTCAGGGTTGCCGACCATCAGTTCCTGCATGGCGCCCGCCAGCAGGCTTTCTGTGCGCTCAGCGACCTCTTTCTGGATATAGAGCACACGCAGTGCCGAGCAACGCTGCCCGGCACTGGCGAAAGCGGACTGGATGACATCCCTGACCACTTGCTCCGGCAGCGCACTGCTGTCCACAACCATGGCATTCTGTCCGCCGGTCTCGGCGATGAAGGGCACAATTGCCCCCTCACGCTGCGCCAGAGTGCGATTGAGTATGTGCGCTACCTGTGTAGAGCCGGTGAAGGCGACGCCGGCAATTCTGGGGTCCGGGGTCAGTTTGCCGCCGATTGTTGCGCCATCACCGGGTAAAAATTGAATCACATCGGGTGGGAAGTCAGCTTCCAACATCAGTTCAAAAGCCCGTTGAGCAACCAGACTTGTCTGCTCCGCAGGCTTGGCGATAACAGCATTTCCTGCCACCAACGCCGCCATCACCTGGCCAGTAAAAATAGCCAGGGGGAAATTCCAGGGGCTGATGCAGAGGAAGACGCCCCGCCCTTCCATGTAAAGCTCATTGCTCTCGCCCGTGGGGCCAGGTAGAGCCAAGGCCTTGCCAAAGCGGGATCTGCCCTGGAGGGCATAATAGCGACAGAAATCGACGGCTTCGCGCACCTCGTCGATACCATCCTGTATGGTTTTCCCGGCTTCACGGCAGCAGATCGCCATCAGCTCCTGCATATTTGCTTCCATCAGCTCGGCGTATCGCTCGAGACAGGCGGCACGATCCTCCACCGGACGCTCCCGCCAGGAAACAAAACCTTCCGTTGCAACGACCAGGGCTTCTTCCGCCTGGGCTTCGGTCGTCCAGTACACCTGACCAACGTGTTGGGAGCGATCGTAGGGCGCATGGATATCACTCCGCTCTCCGTCCCGGCGCTTTTCGCCGCCAATGACCGGTGCAGCTTCCCAGCGTTTCTTTGCCCATTGGCCAAGATGATTCAGCAACGGATCCAGATGAGCCGCTACATGGATATTCATCCCTTTGGAGTTGCGCCGCTCGTTGCCAAAGATATCGACGGGCAATGGAATTCGGTCGTTGGGCAGTGAGTCGTATCCCTGCAGTTCCTGAACCGGATTCTGCACCAGAGCCTCTATGGGCGTTGCCGCGTCCACCAACCGGTGAACAAATGAGGAATTTGCCCCATTCTCCAGCAGCCGTCGTACCAGGTACGGCAACAGATCCTTGTGAGCTCCCACAGGGGCGTAGATGCGAACCGGAAGATTGTTGTCCTCAAGGATGCTGTTGTAGAGGGCGTCTCCCATACCGTGCAGGCGCTGGAACTCGATCCTGCGCCCTTTGTTCCTCGCCATGGTCAGAACCGAGGAAACCGTATGGGCGTTGTGGCTCGCAAGCTGCGGATACAACGCTCCTTCGGTGTAGTCACTCAGCAAATAACGCAGACACGCCAGATAGGAGGTGTCGGTAGCCTCTTTGCGCGTAAATACGGGGTAGCCCTCCAGGCCCAACTGCTGGCAGATTTTGATCTCGGTGTCCCAGTAGGCCCCTTTGACCAGGCGAATGGGGATCTCGTCACCCTGCTGTTTCGCCAGTTTGGTCAACCAGCACAATACCGGCAAAGCACGCTTGGAATAGGCCTGGATAACCAGGCCAAAACCACCCCACCCCTTTGCAACCGGTGATGTAAATGCCTTCTCAAACAGCTTTAGCGAGATTTCCAGCCGATCCATTTCCTCGGCATCGATGGTAATGGATACCTTCTTTTCCCGCGCAAACGTCAGCAGGTCAATGACTGTTGCGTAAAGCTCTTCCAGAACCCGCTCTTCCTGGGACGCCTCGTATCGAGGGTGCAGGGCTGATAGCTTGATGGAAATTGAGGGCGCTGGTGCCCGGCTGTCCGGGTAGGTATCGGTTCCCACGGACTCAATGGCATCCATGTAGTCCTTCAGGTAACGGTCAGCGTCGCCCCTGGTCATTGCCGCTTCGCCGAGCATGTCGAAGGAGTAGGTGTAGCCCAAATCCCGGTACTCGCGGGCGTTCCTCAATGCTTCGTCGATATCCCGTCCGAGCACGAACTGTTTGCCCATAATGGCCATGGCCTGGTACATCGCGCTCCGAATGACCGGCTCGCCACTACGCTTGATAAGACGCTTCCAGATACTGGACGGGGAACCGTCCAGTCGTTTATCCATCTTGACCACACGACCAGTCAGCAGCAGCCCCCAGGTGGAGGCATTGACCAGGGTCGACTCACTGCGGCCCACGTGCTTCTTCCAGTCAGCGTCCGACAGCTTGTCCTGAATCAACGCATCGGCGGTGTATTTGTCGGGGATACGCATCAACGCCTCGGCCAGACACATCAGCAGGATGCCTTCTTCGGTATCCAGGCTGTATTCCTGCAGCAGTGCGTCGACCATATGGACGGAGTCGTCCTGCTCGCGGACCTTTCTGATCAGGCTCGTTGCCGTTTCAGTGACGTCTCGATGCTCAGAAGCATCGCTTTGGGCAAGGGGGATCAGTTCGTTGAGGTAACGTGTTTCGTCGACGGCGTAGTTGGCAGTAATCGCTTGCCAGAAGAACGACTTTGGCTGTTCCTGAAATGCAGGCTCGAGCACCTTGCTTGCATTGAACATCTGAGCGCCTCGCCGACGGTTCCCGTCTATGGCCGGGCCCCTCGAACTTTTATTATGGTTGGGTCAGGCAACGCGTACGTACCGTACTGCGCTGTGACGTGATCAGCTACCCTGTTAAGTTAGTATTACTACGGACTTCAGGCTTACAAAATCCTACGATTCTTTTGTAAATTCGTCCGAAAATGAGGCTTTTTTAACAAATCAGGCGACTTTGTCACCAAAACGCAATCTGGAGGGCGTCGTACCTTTGTGTTTTCTGAGCGCGTTGGTGAGGGCACTCTGGGAGGAAAACCCAGTCCGGTAACTGATTTCGGAGACCGAAAAGGAAGTCATGGTCAGGAATTGCACGGCCTGGTCAAGCCGGGTCTGGAGCAGAAACTGGTGGGGGGTAATACCCGTCACATCACGAAACATCTCGTGGAAGCGGCTGACACTGAGGCAAGCCACACTGGCAAGATCGCTCACCGTTATCTTTCGCTGGATATTCTCCATGATGTAACGGCGGATCGTGTCGGGGCTGATGGCATGGCGGTTCTGGCGAACCTCCCTGCCTTCGTTCATGCGCCCGGCCATGCAGTGCAGGATGCTTGCCCCCATGTGCCGCTGCATATCCTGATTATCCGGCGAGCGATCGAACTCTCCCGCCACGAACTGAACCAGCCCTTGCAGCTTATTGTCCAGAACCAGTGTGCGCGGCCGCTCAAACAGAGGCGCGAGTGTTTCATACTCACTGTGCTCAGGACTATTTATGGCCGGCATGTAGGGATCGAGGTTGATAACCAGAACGTGGTTCTGCAGATCACCACAGTAATCGTGGCGCGCTTCAGTGGGCACCAGGCAGGCTCGCCAGGTGTCCAGGTGTGAACCTGTTCCATCCACACTCAGGTCGGCCTCTCCACGAACACCGACAACAATCTGATGATGCTCGTGACGATGATGGTGTGAAGCGGTGGGAAGCTTGAGCAAACGTGCGTCCAACATGCCCGCGATCCGGAAATTTCCTGAGAATGTAGCTCAATTAAAGCAGATCATCGGCAAACTTGCACGACTACGCCCGATTCACCAGACTCCGAAGCAGGCCCGCGACCTCGTCGCTGACCGCCTCAATCGGCTGGGAGGCGTCCACGATGTGATAACGGCCCGGCGCGCTGGCGGCGCGAGCGAGATAGGTCTCGCGTATTCGCTCAAAAAACGCTACCGCTTCCTGTTCAAACCTGTCCAGATCCCCCCGATGGCGGGCACGGGTCATACCGGTTTCCACCGGTGCGTCCAGCAGGATAACGTGATCCGGGCGCACCGTGCCCTGCACCAGGCTTTCCAGTAGCGCTATGCGATCGGCGGGCACACCACGCCCTCCCCCCTGATAGGCAAAGGTGGCGTCGGTGAACCGGTCACACAGAACCCAGCGACCAGCCTCCAATTCAGGAAGAATACGCGTATGAAGGTGTTGCGCCCTGGCGGCGAACATCAGCAGCAGCTCGGTGGTTTCGTTCACGGGCTCATCACGCGGCGCCAGCAACAGCTCGCGGATGGACTCCGCCATCGGGGTGCCGCCGGGCTCTCGGGTTACAACGCATTCAACGCCAAGCGCGTCCAGCGTACTTGCGGCGTTCGCCAGTTGAGTGGACTTTCCAACCCCTTCCGTACCTTCAAAGGTAATAAACTGCCCCCTGCGGGTCATTGGTCACCCTCTTCCGCTGTTGTATCCGGAGACGGAGCTGGAGAGGAACGGTAGTCTGAACGGCGGTTGAGCTGAAACGCCCTCACGGCCTTCTGGTGCTCCGCCAGGGTTTTCGAAAACTTGTGGGTGCCATCGCCACGCGCCACAAAGTAGAGCGCATCGCCTTCAGCCGGATTCAGCGCCGCATGAATCGCTTCCCGGCCGGGCAACGCGATGGGAGTGGGCGGAAGTCCGTCGATCCGATAGGTATTGTAGTCAGTGTGGGTTCGCAGATCCTTGCGAGTGATACGCCCCTGGTATTTCTCTCCCATCCCATAGATGACCGTAGGATCGGTCTGCAACCTCATACCTTTCTCCAGGCGCCGGACAAAGACGCCGGCCACTTCCTCCCGCTCATGAACCGCACCGGTTTCGCGCTCAACGATCGACGCCATAATCAGAGCGTCATAGGGAGAATCGTAAGGCAGGTTTTCAGCCTTGGCCTGCCATTCCGTCGCAAGCACCTCTTCCATTCGCTCAAAGGCCCTGCGTAACAGATCAAGGTCGGTTTCACTGCTGGTAAACAGATAGGTATCCGGAAAGAAGCGGCCTTCAGGATGCGACCCGTTGGCACCCATCTCTTCCATGATCCGGTCGTCGGTCCAGTCGGCGGTCACCTGCCCAAGACGCTCACTGCTGGCGAGCGCGGCGCGCATGTCACGGAAGGTCCAGCCTTCAATAAACTGAATCTGCCAGTGTTTGGTGTCACCGGCGACCATCGCATTGATCATGTCGAGACTGGTCATGCCATCGGTGAACTCATATTCGCCAGCCTTTAATAGCGCCTGCTCCGGGTAAAGACGACCATGAATCTTCAGCCACAGACTGTCGCCCACAAGGCCTTCCGCTTCGAGTTTACGCGCAACCTGACCGTAACCGCTCCCGGAGGGCACGCTGAACAGCACCGGCTCATCCAACGCTACAGGTTGCTCAAGGGTCTGAAGCCCCTGCCATAACCAGAGACCACCCCCGGCAAGCGCCAGGACGGAGAGACAGAACACACAGATGAGTAACTTCTTGAACAAGCTTTTATTCCAAAGTTTTCAGAGGGTCGCAGATTGTCTCAAGCCCATCATCAACTGGCAAATCAACGCTGCCCAATCTGCGAACCGCGACAATACCCACAACGCTGTTAACGAGATACAGTCCACGCAGCCCGGGTGACGACAGCAACGCAGGCTGGATGATCTGCTCCCGGATGGTATGGCCGGATGCGCGCAGACACTCAAGGGCGAACTGCCGCATGACGCCGGCCACTGCAAGGCTCTCAACCGGAGGGGTTACCCACTCTCCCTCCATCCTGATAATGAGGTTGGTTCGCGTCCCCTCAAGCAACTGCCCGTCGGCGTTCGCCATGATCAGTTCGAATTCCTCGCCACTGAACTCACGGCTTGCCATCACCTGCTCCAGAC
>NZ_DELU01000021.1:142444-147481 GCF_002352785.1 Marinobacter sp. UBA2688 | reverse complement strand
CCAGCCGGTTCAGGGTCTTGATACCCGCCAGCCTCGGATTCACGGTGAGTGGAAACTTGGACAGCGCTGCAACCACTCCTCCCGGCGGGGGAAGTATTGGCATCGGAGAGGAGGTGACAATCAGGCTTGGCTCACACTCGACAGGAGACCGATAACCTCGCCCGCCCCTCCCTCGAGTGAGGACGAGCTTCAGCACCCAGTCGTCGCCGTATTGGGACGCCAAATTGCAACCCGAGCGGCTAATTTCAGCATCCAGGTCACTGCGCTCAATCGGAATGCCCAAGCGGCCAGCATCGGCCACCATACGATCCAGATGGTATGAGCGCAGCACGGCTTGCCGGCCACGCATACGGATGGTTTCAAACAACCCATCACCGTAGGCCAACCCCCGGTCTGTCGCTGAAACTCCATTGCCGTCGGGGCGAATAACGTTCAACACAACCCGGTCAATCCTCGTAACGACGGAAAATCAGGGTGCCGTTTGTACCACCAAAGCCAAAAGAGTTGGACAACGCAACCCGGACATCAGCTTTGCGGCTCTTACCGGCCACAAAATCCAGGTCACAACCATCATCGGGATCGTCAAGGTTGACGGTCGGCGGCAGCATACCTTCCCGGATCGCCAATACCGAGAAAATCGCCTCAACGGCCCCGGCAGCGCCAAGCAAGTGCCCGGTCATGGATTTGGTGCTGCTGACAGCCAACTTGTAAGCGTGGTCGGCAAATACCGATTTCACGGCAGACACTTCTGCCAGGTCTCCCACGAGCGTCGAAGTGCCATGGGCATTGATGTAGTCGATGTCGTCGGCGCCGAGCCCGGCATCGCGAATTGCATTCTTCATGGAGCGCGCGGCACCCTCACCGTTCTCTGGGGGAGCAGTTATATGGAACGCATCGTCGCTCATACCGAAACCGATCACTTCGCCATGAATGGTGGCACCACGGCGTTTCGCGTGCTCGAGATCCTCCAGCACCAGCACGCCGGCGCCGTCGCTGAGCACAAAGCCGTCCCGGCCACGATCCCACGGCCGGCTGGCCTTTTCCGGGTCGTCATTGCGGGTGGACAGCGCACGCGCTGCCGAAAACGCGGCAATTGAGCTTCGGGTGGTGGCCATTTCCGAACCGCCGGCCAACATCACATCGGCATCACCGTAAGCAATGGTGCGCGCTGCATAGCCAATGTTATGGGTGCCGGTCGTGCAGGCTGTCACGATGGCGATGTTTGGGCCCTTATAGCCAAAGCGGATAGCCACGTTTCCTGAAATCATGTTGATTACGGAGGCTGGCACAAAGAAGGGAGACACTTTTCGCGGCCCGGACTTCTCCATCGTGATCACGTTCTTCTCGATGTATTCAAGACCGCCTATGCCTGAGCCGATGGCAACCCCTACCCTTTCACGATCAAGATCGGTGTACTCATCAAGACCACTGGCATCTACCGCCTGTTGAGCGGCGATCAGGCCGTAATGAATGAAGGCATCCAGTTTTCTGGCGTCCTTCGTGGACAGGTACGGTTCAATATCCAGGTTCTTGATGCCACCGCCGATCCGTGTGTTGTATCCGGTGGTATCAAAACGGTCGATTCCGGCAATGCCGCTGCGACCGGAACAAATGCCGTCCCAGGACGAATCCACATCGTTACCCAGTGGCGAGAGCATTCCCATGCCTGTGATTACAACACGTCGTTTAGCCATACCCCTTCACCTGAGTTCCTTGCTGATCATGGACTGGAATTCCTGCCAATAAAAAAGCCGTCCGATGTCTAGTCACATGGACGGCTTTTTGCCTGGCGATAAAGCGTGCAGAGTATCAGGTGTGCGCGACGATGTAGTCGATCGCGTCCTGGACACTCGCCAGCTTTTCCGCTTCCTCGTCGGGAATCTCGGTCTCGAACTCTTCTTCGAGTGCCATGACCAGCTCAACGGTGTCCAGTGAGTCAGCGCCAAGGTCCTCTACAAAAGAAGATGTGTTCTGAACTTCGGACTCTTTAACGCCCAACTGCTCACAAACGATCTTCTTCACGCGCTCTTCAACTGTACTCATAATGTCCTCACTTTTGTGTCAACCAAGCAACTTAAGTGCTGCCAGTTTAGTTTAAACCATACCTGCAAACAAGCAGGGGTTCCATTCAAACATGTTGTGCGACAAGGGTTTGCGCACACGTCCCCGCAGGGACTATCCCATGTACATACCGCCGTTCACGTGGATCGTTTCGCCCGTCACGTAACCAGCGGCCTCCGACGCCAGGAAGGCAACTACCGCAGCCACTTCTTCCGGCTCACCCAGACGACCGGCAGGTATGACTTCCATCATAGCCTCACGTTGCTTGTCGTCCAGTTTTCGGGTCATATCCGTATCGATAAATCCGGGCGCTACGCAATTGGCGGTAATGCCCCGGTTCGACATTTCTTTCGCCAGGCTGCGGGTAAAACCCTCAACTCCGGCCTTGGCAGCGCAATAGTTGGCCTGTCCGGGGTTACCCATACCAGCTACAACCGAGCTGATATTGATCACCCGACCCCATCGCGCCTTGGCCATTCCCCGCAATACGGCCTTGCTGGTCCGGTAGACGCTGGACAAGTTGGTTTCCACCACCGACGCCCAGTCATCGTCCTTCAGCCGCATCAGCAGATTATCACGAGTGATCCCTGCGTTGTTGACCAGGATCGCCGGCGCACCGGCTTTCTCGTTGATTTCCTTCAGGCCAGCCTCGATGCTGTCTGGGTCGGCGACGTTCATTACGATACCGAAACCCTTCGCGCCTGCTGCTTTCAGGTCAGCGGAAATCGACTCGGCGCCATTCTCACTGGTTGCCGTACCGACCACCATGGCGCCCTGATCTGCCAGCGCCTTTGCAATGGCCTTTCCGATCCCGCGAGTTGCACCCGTTACCAGCGCTGTTTTGCCTTCAAGAGACATGTGTTGCTCCTATTTATTACTGTCCAAATGCCTCTGACGCCTTTGCCAGCGCATCCGGCTCGTCAATGCCGTAAACCGACAATTCACGGTCAATGCGCTTCGCCAGCCCTGCAAGGACTTTACCGGCGCCGCACTCTACAGCGATCCGCACATCATTTGCCACCAGTTTACGAACGGTATCGGTCCACAACACCGGAGAGTATAGCTGCTTGACCAGATTAGCCTTGAGGGATTCACTGTCCTGGGCGACGGAAGCGGTAACATTCTGAACTACCGGGATGACAGCATCGTTAAACGTTACTTCGTCCAACGCGGTTGCCAGTTCCTCCGCGGCTCCCTTCATCAGGGCACAGTGGGAAGGCACACTCACCGGCAGTGGCATGGCCTTGCGGGCGCCTCGGGCCTTGCAGGCTTCGATGGCGCGTTCGACCGCTCCAGCAGCACCAGCAATCACTACTTGCCCAGGGGCATTGAAATTGACGGCGGCAACCACGTCACCATTCGCCGCTTCGGCACAGGCGGCGGTTACGTCGTCGTCTTCGAGACCAAGAATGGCTGCCATCTTGCCTTCGCCGGCTGGCACGGCGGCCTGCATGAGCTCGCCACGCAGTTGCACCAGTTTAATGGCATCAAAAAAGTTCAGGCTTTCCGCTGCAACCAGCGCACTGTACTCACCCAGGCTGTGCCCGGCGACAAAGTCAGGCGCCTGCCCTCCTGCTACAAACCACTGCCGCCAGAGCGCGACGCTCGCCGCCAACAGCGCTGGCTGGGTAACCGTGGTCTGATTAAGCTCTTCCGCAGGGCCATGCTGGCACAGGTGCCAGAGATCATACCCCAGTACATCGGAGGCTTCGGAAAACGTTTTTTCTATGATCGGCCAGTTCTCGGCTGCTGCTCCCAGCATACCGACAGACTGCGATCCTTGTCCGGGAAAAATAAAGGCTGATTTCATAGTGGGAATCTTACCGTCAATGAGGGGTTACGGGAGATTAGCCAATAGTACAACCTGGGGGCCGATCCGGCCAATCTAGCAAAAATGGGGAGAGACTTTAGTCTCAGGGACAGGTTAAGGCTTGAGCGCTCAGATCATCAGGTCATCGAGACGGTCGTTTATGCGGCTGGGCACTTCCAGCTCAACTTCACGAACCGCCTGACGTATGGCGGCCAGCATGGCGCGCTCGTTGGCGTTGCCATGACTCTTTATCACCACCCCTTGGAGGCCAAGGAGACTGGCACCGTTATGCCTTGAGGGGTCCATAAGCCGGAGCAGCCGTCCGATGATCGGCCGCGCGAAGAAGCCGACGCACTTGCCGTAAAACGTTTTCGTAAAGGCTTGTTCCAGCAATTCAATCAGCAGACCGGCAACGCCCTCACCCGTCTTCAGGGCAATATTCCCGACGAAACCGTCGCACACCACCACATCCGCCACGTCGCGGAACAGATCACTGCCCTCGATGTATCCGATGTAGTTGATGGTATCGCACTGGGCCAGCATGTGAGAGGCAAGCCGCACTTGCTCATTGCCCTTGATCTCCTCTTCGCCAACATTAAGCAGAGCGACTCGAGGTTCTGGCTGATTGCAGATGGCCGATGCCATCAGTGAGCCCATCAGTGCGTACTGATAGAGGTTTTCCGCAGTGGAGTCCACGTTGGCGCCCAGATCGAGCACGTGGCAACGCCCCCGAAGCGACGGAATCAGTTTGGCGATTGCAGGGCGCTCAATACCCGGGTACATACGGATAACAGAACGGCCGAACGCCATGAGCGCGCCGGTATTGCCAGCACTGACACAACCTTGAGCAACGCCATCGCGAACAAGCCCCAGCGCCACGGCCATGGACGAATTGCGTTTGTGGCGAAGCGCATGGGAGGGCCGCTCATTCATCCGCACGACATCGGCAGCTTCGACGATACGAATTCGCGAGTGCCCAGGATGCAACAAAGCCTCGAGCTCACTCCGGATTCCTACCAGAACGAGACTCAAGGCTTCGTTTTCTTTCACCGCATCCAGTGCAGCGGAGGCCACAACATCGGCTCCGCGATCACCACTCATGGCGTCAATTGCGATGGTGACCGGCTTCACCGTTCCTCCATCTCGCACTGGCGGGTGGATTGCTC
>NZ_DELU01000021.1:31271-142353 GCF_002352785.1 Marinobacter sp. UBA2688 | reverse complement strand
GCGACGGTTTACTCGTCGCGAGCCTCAATTACCTGCTTGCCACGGTAAAAACCGTCCGGCGACACGTGGTGACGACGATGCACTTCACCAGTCGTGGTGTCAGTGGACAGAGCTGCCGTGCTCAGAGCATCGTGTGAACGACGCATACCGCGCTTTGAGCGGGTTTTTCGATTTTTCTGTACAGCCATGATTATGCTCCTGACCTGATAAACGTGTGTTCGTTAAATTCGCGACGGTTTCCAGGGAAAACGACGCCTGATTAATGTTTCTTTGTCTTGAGATCCGCCAGTACGCTGAACGGGTTGTCTTCAGACTTCCTGACCGGCTCGTCCCCGGATTCATCCGGTTCAAAGGCTTCCAGCTCTTCTCGGGCGGGACATTCGTCACGCTCATGAAGCGGAAACGGCGGCAGAACCAGCAACAGTTCGTCCTCAGTCAAGGACCACAAATCCGCGCTGAAATCGTCCGTCAGAAACGGTTCAAGCTCTTTTGGCAACTGCTGGGCCTGCTCATCGCTGGTCACCAACCCCAATGTAAAGTGGGAGACCAGTGTCTTTTGCATGGGCCCCATGCAGCGCTGACACTCCAGGGTAACCGGTGCTTCCAGCTCACCTGTCACCATGCGTCGGCGTTCGCCGTCCATGGAGAATGACAGGCTCACCCGGCACACTGCGCCGTCCTCAAAACCAAATACAGAATCACCAAAACGAGACAATGCCTGCAGAGGAATTTCTCCCTCCAACACTATTTGTTGCTCTGCCAATCGGTAAGGATCGACAGTTTTGGGCAGCTCGGTGCTTGAGGCTTTTGACATAGGCGCGCAATTTTAGGGACCTGACCGCCCGCTGTCAAAGACTTCATGCGCTTTTGGGCAAGGGTTACACTGCGGATAGGTGTATTCTACGATAATGCCAAGCAATGACATAAGGAACCCAATGCAACACCGCCCACTTCTGCTTGCCTCATCATCACCTTACCGGCGACAGCTGATGGAACGGCTGGGACTGCCCTTCCAGGCCGCATCACCGAACGTCGATGAATCACCAGAGATAAGTGAAGGCCCGGAACAGCTGGCCGTGCGACTGGCGCTAAAGAAAGCCGAAGCGCTCGCCGGGGATTATCCTGACCACTGGATCATCGGCTCTGACCAGGTTGCCTGCCTCGAGGATGGCACCGTGCTGAACAAGCCGGGAAACCATGAGCGCGCCGTGCAGCAGCTGAAGCGCAGCAGCGGCCAGAGAGTCTCATTCCTGACGGGCCTGGTACTGCTGGATTCCGGCACTGACGAACGGCAGAGCCACTGCGAACACTTCCACGCCCATTTCCGGGAGCTAGACGCGGACGAAATCGACAACTACCTACACATTGAGACGCCCTACGACTGCGCAGGCAGCTTCAAAATGGAAGGCTTGGGCATCACCCTGTTCAAGCGACTGGAAGGGGACGATCCGAACAGCCTGATCGGGCTGCCGTTGATCGCACTCACCAGAATGCTGCTAAATTGGGGGCTGAATCCACTGCATCAGCCCCACGACCCTCAGCGCAGCTCCAGCCGCGATTCAGCGAAGTAGCGGGCAATACCACTGCCCACAGAAACGCCGAACTGGTCAACAATTTCCTGGAACGGCGATTCTCGGCGGCTGTAGTCCACAAGATCCTCCTGGCCGATAACCTGTCTTGCCACATGCGAAGAACTGCCAAGACCATCGATCAGGCCAAGCTCAAGCGCCTGCTCACCACTCCAGACCAGCCCTGAGAACAGTTGCTCGTCATCCGCAAGCCGATCACCCCGCCCCTTCCGCACACTCTCGATAAACTGACTGTGAGTGGTTTCCAGAACGTCTTGCCAGAATTGCACCTCTTCTTCTTCCTCCGGTGAGAACGGATCCAGGAACGCCTTGTTCTCACCCGCCGTGTACAGACGGCGGTCGACCCCCAGTTTGTCCATGATCCCGGTAAATCCGAAACCTCCGGCCACCACACCGATGGAACCCACGAGACTCGCCTTGTCGGCGTATATTTCATCAGCAGCCGCAGCAATATAGTAGGCGCCAGAGGCACCAATATCGGAAATCACCGCATACACTTTTTTCTCCGGATACTCACCCCTCAGCCGAACGATTTCGTCATAGACGTAACCGGACTGGACCGGACTGCCGCCCGGACTGTTGATGCGCAGGATCACCCCCACCGAATTCTCTGCCTCAAACGCTTCGCGCAGGGAACCTACAATGTTGTCGGCGCTGGCGAGCTCATCCGCCGCAATAGTGCCCTCGATCTCCACGAGTGCCGTATGCTTTCCCTTGGCAGCGGATTCCAGCGCACCGCTTAGCGGGAACTGGATCATCAGCAGCAAGGCAAAGAGATACCCGAACGTCAGCAGCTTGAAAAATATCCCCCAGCGGCGGCTTTTTCGCTGCTCTGACTGCAGAGACATCACCAACTTTTCGATCAATTTCCAATCACGAGCCGACTCCGGCGGCATCGCCGGCTTGCGGCGACTTCCCTCAGGCCTTTTCGCCCCGCTTTCCGGGTTTTCTGGTTCGCTCCCCCAGCCAGGATGCCTGTCTGATTCCCAATCGCTCATTGCTACTTCCTGTTACTGTTGCGGCTCAGAGGCCGAGTACGTCGCGCAGGTCTTTTACCGAATCGACGACCGCGTGCGGTGCGTAATGCCCCAGCACATCACGTTTATGCACACCCCACTCCACACCAATAGACGGCATCCCGATACGCTGGGCCATCTCAAGATCGTACCGGGTATCGCCGATCATAACCGCTTCCGCCGGCTCAATGCCGTAAAAGCGGATGATCTCTCCGAGCATCGCCGGGTCGGGCTTGGAACGGGTTTCATCCGCGCAGCGAGTAATATCAAAATGCGGCCCAAGCCCGCTGGACACCAAAGCACCTTCCAGGCCGCGGCGGCTCTTGCCGGTGGCCACCGAGCAGCCGCGCCCCGCTGCACGAAGGTCAGCCAGTACGTCCGCCATGCCCGCAAACACATTCTGGGGCGTAGTCACCTTGGAGAAAAAATAACGGGCATAACCTTCGCGAATTGCCGTCATTTCCTCCCGCGTTATACCGGGATACAGCTTTTCCAGAGCTTCAATCATGCCCAGGCCGATGATATCGCGATAGGCTTCCCGCTCCAGTTCCGGATACCCCAGCTCGGTGGCCGCCTGATGAAGGCTGTCGGCAATATGATCAACGGAATCCACCAGCGTTCCGTCCCAGTCAAAAATCACGACCTTTACGTCCATTGATACTACCTTGGTGCGGTCATTCTGCTTGCGAACCACAGAACAACGGATTATTCGGAGGCCTTCCGGCGCGCCGCCAGCTTGGCCATGAGTTCGCTGAAAGCCTCATCATAGGGAGCCTCAAGATGAACTGACTCTCCCGTGGAGGGCAGCGTAAAGTCCAGGGCGCGGGCGTGGAGCATTAAACGCTGACCGCCGGCGGAACGAAATGCCCGCAGGCTTACATCATCCATATACTTGTCATCGCCGGCAATCGGATGCCCCGCCCAGGCACTGTGAACACGGATCTGATGGGTACGACCGGTTACCGGTGAGGCCTCAACCAGGGTATACCCTGAAAAGGAGTCCAATACCCGGAAGCGGGTGAGAGAGTCCTTTCCAGCCTCATCCACGCGAACACGGCGCTCACCGGAACCAAGCTCAAACCGCAGCAACGGCTCGCTGACCTTCCTGACAGCCCCAGGCCAGTCGCCCGCCACCAGAGCATGATAATGCTTACGAATACGCTTGTGACGCAACTCGTCCTGCAAATAACGCAACGCAGAACGCTTCTTTGCAACCATCACCAATCCCGATGTATCCCTATCAAGCCGATGCACGAGCTCCAGAAACCGGGCCTCCGGCCGCGCCGCCCGCAAGACTTCGATCAGCCCGAAATCCAGCCCGCTACCACCGTGAACCGCTATACCGGATGGCTTATTAACCACCAGCATCTGATCATTTTCAAACACCACCGCGTCCTGCATGACCCCCTGAACCCGGGAGCCTGGAACTACCTGCGCCGGCTTTTCCTTTCGGGTAACCGGTGGAATGCGCACCTCATCACCCGTATTCAGACGGGTGTCGGGCTTCACCCTGCCCTTGTTCACGCGCACCTCGCCCTTGCGGATAATCCGATAGATGATACTGCGCGGTACATCCCGGATCTGCGCCATCAGGTAGTTGTCCACGCGCTGACCGTGGTTATCCTCATCAACCACCACCTTTCGCACACCCTGCCTGATTTCGCCACCTCTGGAGCCGGGCACAGAGCTACTCTTTTCGCCACTGACAGGCTGCGATGACGAAGAAGGACGTTTTTGCCTGGTCGATCTGGACATGGATACCTTACCGCTGGAAACCCTGCGGGATTGAAGGAGCCGGCGAATACTGTTATATTCCGGCGTGCTCTGCCGTTTGTCTACGGCCTGGCCAGTATGCCAGAAGCCGGAGCGGCAGGAGTATACCGACACTATTTGAGAGTTTGAACGCCGAAAGCCCAATCATTACCGGGCTCGGCGATTGAAATCCTCCCGGGCCAAAACGGAAGACGCTGATTACAGCGACTGTCCAGAAGCCGGGGGAACAAGAAACCGTACGGAAAACCGTCGGGCGACATCGCGAAGAATCATTACCAGCACGCAGGGCCGGGCCGTCCAGCATACGAATACGACGTGAGACCCAGGCACCCGCGTGAACCTGAAAACGGATAACATGCGCCAACAGACTCTGACCCAAAGCGACTCTTTCCTGCCCACAGGCAGGCGAACCGTCGGCGGTGGCCTCGGAACCCCGGGAAAATTCCCCGCAGGGATCTGATTCGTCTGGCCGTCGGATTACCCCTGTTACAAGGGGCCCACGGCACGCAAGTTCTGCTTCGCTGATGCTATTCCCCAGGTTTTCTGTCCAAACCAAACGACAGGAACCATTTCTTTCCATGAAAAGAATGCTGATCAATGCGACTCATCCCGAAGAGTTGCGCGTAGCCCTGGTTGACGGCCAGCGTCTGTTTGACCTCGACATCGAATCCAGCTCCCGTGAGCAGAAGAAAGCCAATATCTACAAGGGTCGCATAACCCGTGTAGAGCCAAGCCTGGAAGCCGCTTTTGTGGACTTTGGCGCGGAACGCCACGGATTCCTTCCTCTCAAAGAAATCTCCAAGGAGTATTTCAAGAAATCACCCGGCCAGATTGAAGGCAAGATCAACATCAAGGATGTGGTTGCCGAAGGTCAGGAAGTCATTATTCAGGTGGATAAGGAAGAACGTGGCAACAAGGGTGCCGCCCTCACCACCTTTATCTCCCTTGCGGGCCGATACCTCGTGCTCATGCCCAACAATCCTCGCGCCGGCGGCATTTCCCGTCGTATCGAAGGTGAAGAGCGGGCGCAGCTGAAAGAGGCCATGAACGATGTACAGGTGCCCAAGTCCATGGGCATCATCGTTCGTACCGCCGGCATCGGCCGCACCACCGAAGAGCTGCAGTGGGACCTGGACTACCTCGTCCAGTTCTGGGAGGCCATTACCCAGGCCGCCGGTGAGCGCAAGGCGCCGTTCCTTATTCACCAGGAAAGCAACGTCATTATCCGCGCTGTACGCGACTATCTTCGCCAGGACATTGGTGAGGTACTGATTGACGCCGCAACGGTGTACGAGGATGTATTGAACTTCGTTCGCGCCGTCATGCCCTCGTTCGAAAACAAGATCAAGCTGTACAAGGACGAAATCCCCCTGTTCAGCCGTTACCAGATCGAAGGCCAGATCGAGACCGCGTTCCAGCGTGAAGTGAAGCTGCCCTCCGGTGGCTCCATCGTGATCGATCCCACCGAGGCACTGGTGTCCATTGACATCAACTCCTCCCGTGCCACCAAGGGCCACGACATTGAGGAAACCGCGCTCCAGACCAACCTGGAAGCGGCGGAAGAGATTGCCCGCCAACTGCGTCTCAGGGACATGGGCGGCTTGATCGTGATCGACTTTATCGACATGACCCCGGCCAAGCACCAGCGCGAAGTCGAGCAGAAGATGCGCGAAGCACTGGAAATCGACCGCGCCCGGGTACAAGTGGGCAAGATTTCACGCTTTGGCCTGCTTGAAATGTCTCGCCAGCGTTTGCGCCCATCCCTGGGCGAGACCCGCAGCGAAGTCTGCCCTCGCTGTGAAGGCCAGGGCACCATCAGGGGCATTGAGTCTCTGGCCCTGAGCATCATGCGCCTGATCTACGAGGAATCCTCCAAGGAAAAGACCGGCCAGGTCCGTGCCGTGGTGCCCGTCGCCGTTGCCACATTCCTGCTAAACGAGAAGCGTAAGCAGTTGGCCGACATCGAAGCACGCCAGGAAGTGGAAGTGGTGGTGGTTCCCGCACCTCACATGGAAACACCTCACTTCGAGATCCTGCGCATGCGTGACGATGAGACCGGCGTGGAGCATGTATCGAGCTACCAGGTCGCTCAGGAATACAGTGAACGGGAAGAAGAAATCTTCGAGGCCCCTGCTGCCCAGCCACCGGTCCGCGAACAGGCGGCGGTGAAAGCCATTCGCCCGGTTGCGCCCGCACCTGCCCCGGAAAAGGCAGCGCAAGAGACCCCGGCCGAACAGACCGATGGCCTGTTCCGCAAACTTGGCCGTAAGATTGCGGATTTCTTCAGCGGTGAGGAAGTCATCGGTGAACCACCGGTGAAACGGGAACAGCCTAGCGGCTCCAACCGTGACGACCGCCGTACCCAGGACCGCCAGGACCGTCGTAAATCCAGGGTGGCCCGTGACGACAACCGTTCCGGAAATCGCAGTGGCGCTGACCGCCGTCAGGCCGGCGCCAATCGTGGCGACAGCAGCCGCAGCGATGACAACCGGGGACGTAACCGAGGTGCAAACCGCAATCGCGGAGACGACCAGGGCCGCAGTGGCCAGGGCCAGCAGGGAAGTGCTGACAAGAGCGCCGACAAGACAGCCGATAGCCGCAGGGATGGCAACCGCAAAGACGGCCAGGGCCAGGGACGCGGGCAGGGGCGCAACAAGCCCCAGACCAGCAGGGACCAGAAGGACCGCCAGGAACAACAGGACACCAGTTCCCAGAAAAGCGCTGCCGCCGACAAGTCCGGCTCCGATGAAAAACGTCGCAAACCAAGACGTAATCGTAATCGCGACGGCTCCCCTGCTGAAAACCCGGCGTCAACACCGGCAGATCGGAAGTCCGCCCGCAGCGAAAGGCATCAGAAGGATACTCAGCCGGAAGAGCAGACCGACAAGCAACCTGCAACTCAGCCCGCAGGAAAGCCGGACGTAGCCGCGGCCAATACGGCAGAGCCCAAGCCGGCGGAAAGCGTGGCTGAAAAGCCTGCCGAAGCGACGTCAGCGGAAAGCGCGACGGAAGCACCGGTCGAGAAATCGGCGACGAAACCTGCGGAACCAGCGGCCGAAAGTGCGGAGCTCAATAAAGCGCCTGAAAAACAGCCGCAGCCGGCAACGTCTGGCACCGCGAAGCCCGACCAGCCGGACACCGCGGGCAATGAGGCAGTGAGATCTGAATCTGAGTCCGAGACTATTGCTGAGGAGAAGCCGAAACGCCCTGCCCGTCCACGCCGGTCATCCAGGAAACCAGCTGAAAAGAAGGCTGAAACCACCGACGCAGATGCGACGACGACCGACAAGGCTGAAAAGGCAACTCCGGGCAAAGAAACCCCAGAGGCCGTGGTAGAGGCCGAAACCCCCAAGCAGGAAGTGGATGCCAAGCCACAACCAACAGAAGCTGACACCAAACCCAAGGCGGAATCCAAGGCTGACAGCACTGCTGACGCTGAGCCGACGGCAACCAAAACCGAGAAAGCGGAACAACCCGATACCGCCACCCCGGCGAGCGAGCCGGCAGCAGCGGATACGGTGAAAGAACCGCAGGAAACGACCAGCAAACCAGCGGCGGAACCGAAAGCCGAGGCCTCCGAGGCAGAGGAAACGCAAAAACCTGCAGAGAAGCCGGTTGAGCCCGCGGCTGAGCAAGAAAAGCCGAGTGAGCAGGTGAATGTACCGGTAACCCCGGGCCGTGCCTACAATGATCCGAGGGAAGTCCGTAAGCGTCAGCGGGCAGCCGAAGAGGCCAAAAAGGCCGGGAGTAACTGACGAATGCTATCAGATTCGGACATCGAAGCGCTGGAAGACATCCTTTTCGCAGAACCCTGGGGCGACGAGGCCCTGGATTTCTTCGGTTTGCATGGGGTTGTCTGCGCCAGCGTGGTAGGCCCGACATCCTTGAGCACTGAAGACATCTTCAGGCTGGCCACGGGCGCCGAACAGGCGCCCAGCGGCCAGGTTCCGGATGTGTTCCGCCAGGCCGTTGAGCAACTCGGCAGGGATATGGCACACGCACTGGACATGGGCCAGCCCCTTGAGTTGCCGGAACCTGAAGATGGCGATCCGATGAATGCATTGGAGAACTGGTGTGCCGGGTTCGTGGACACCTTCCTCGAGAATGAGGAAGCCTGGCTGGAAGCCGGCGAGGAGGAAACCGCAGACCTGCTGGTGCCGATGCTCACGCTGTCTGGGCTGTTCGAGGATGAAGACTTCCAGAATGTCCGCAACAGCGAGAAACTGTCCCGGCAAATGGCGGACGCCATTCCCGACTCGCTGACCGACCTATACCTGCTGTTCCACGCACCGGATTAAACCGCTGCGGGAACCCCTGCCGGTTGTTTGAAATGATGCCAGACAGGCTCAAGCCCGTCTGGCATTTTCATGATGACCCCAAGCTCACACCAGGGTGCACCGGGAAAATGGAAATCGCTGCCCTGGGAGGCAAGCAGGTTTTCCCGACGACACAGTTCCGCCAAAAAGCCCAGATCACCGCTGGACTGCCCCGACGTTGAGACTTCAATACTCCGGCCTCCCGCCTGACGGAAGTCGGCAACGAGCGCGCGCAGTTTGGTTGCGGTAAGCTTGTACTTCCTGGGGTGAGCCAGCACGGCCACACCTCCGGCCTCTGTAATCCACCGGACTACCTCCGGCAATTCAGGCCAGAAACCCTTTACATCCCCCGCCTTGCCAGCTCCAAGGTAGCGCTTGAACGCCTGGGCGATATCCTTTACCACCCCCTCTTCCACCAGCACCCTGGCAAAATGAGGCCGACCGGGCACGTCGCCGCCCGCCTTATCCGTTGCCTTCTCGAGCAGGTTTTCAATTTTCAGCTTTGAAAGCTTGTCGGTAATGGTGCGGGCTCGGGACCAACGGTTCGTGTTCTGCCGCTCCAATGCCTGCTTCAGACGGTCGTCATCAACGTCAAAATCAAGCCCGACTACGTGTATGGTGTGACTTTTCCAGAGGCAGGACAGCTCGGTACCGGCGATCAGCGTAAGACCAGCCTCCCGTGCGGCCTCCGATGCTTCTTCAAGCCCGGCGATGGTATCGTGATCTGTTATGGCAAGGTGGGTAACACCTCTGGCGTGCGCACGTGCGACCAATTCCTTCGGTGGCAGCGCGCCGTCGGACGCCGTCGTGTGGCAATGCAGATCAATGCAGAAGTCAGCTTCTTGGGTTATAGTCACATCTTTCCCGATTTCAGAGTAAATACCATCAACGCCAGTGTACCAGCCAGGTATTACACTGTGTCAGTAAATATCCGGAGAATATCATGTACTACGCCATCATCAGCGAAGATGTCGAGAACAGCCTGCCGCTGAGGTCTTCTGCCCGTCCTGCCCACATTGAACGGCTAAAGCTGCTCAGAGACGAAGGCCGCCTTCTGGTCGCGGGTCCCCACCCGGCCCTGGACACACCGGAACCCGGTGACGCAGGGTTCACCGGCAGCCTGGTTGTAGCCGAATTTGATTCATTGGCATCGGCCCAGGCCTGGGCCGATGCCGACCCCTACGTGGATGCCGGTGTGTACCAGAAAGTGATCGTCAAACCCTTCAAGGCTGTACTGCCCTGAGGGCGCACGGTTGCCTGCACCTGGCACCATGAGCTTTTTGTAATGAACTCCACCTTGTATGACCCGGCATCTATGACAAAATTGCGCCTTAAATCGCTGTTCCAGGGAATAAAACCAGTGACGCCTTTACGTCTGATTACCTGCATTATCGTTTTGATGGTGGCTGCAACGTCAACCCACGCCAAAACCGTTTATGTCGATGACACGCTCTACGCTCCGATCCGAAGTGGTGAAGGGACACAGTACCGAATCCTGCACTCAGGAGTCCGGAGCGGAACCTCGCTTGAGCTGCTGGAAACATCGGAATCAGGGTATAGCCGTGTACGCACGCCGGACGGCATCGAAGGCTGGATGGTGTCACGCTATCTCACCGACACTCCTATTGCGCGCCAACGTCTGGAAGCCACCAACCGGCAACTGGAACAAGCCCGCAATGAACTGAATAATCTCAGGACGCAGCTTGAGGAAGTCACAACGGAACGGAACGAACTCAGGAGCTCGGAAGAGTCCCTGGAAGCCCGCGCAGGAAGACTCAGCGAAGAGCTTCGTAATATCAAGGAAGTCGCTTCGGACTCCATCAATCTGAATCGGCGGAATAGCGAGCTTCGCGAAGAGAACCAGAAGCTGCGCAACGACCTGGAAGTGCTCACTGCAGAAAAGGAGCGCCTGGAAGCCAGAAAGGAATCCGATTTCATGCTACTGGGTGCAGCCCTTGTGCTGCTCGGGGTGATTTTGGCCCTTGTTATCCCGCTGCTCAAGCCTTCACGGAAAACGGACAACTGGGCATAGAACACCTCCCCATCGCGGGAGACGTTGGAGGAAGCGCCTCTTCGAAAACCCACATATAGTGTCATTCGGGAAACCTAAATACTAAATATAAGGGCTTCCCGAATTTTTATTCCCATGAATTCTTTGACGCTTCCGCCCTTAGCATTTATAACTAACAAAACAACAACCGCGAGGTGCCGGGATGTCTGAAACCATGAAGGACTATTCAGAAAAACGCGATTTCCACCGCATGACAATGAACTCGGAAATCGAACTCACAGACAGCAATGGCGTCGCGATTCCAGGCATTTGCCGGGACCTCAGCGGCACTGGCATGCAGCTTTACGTAGAAAGGGCGTTTGCCGAAGGGGATGAAATCCACACCCTTCTACCTTCCACCAGCGAGCAATTCCCGCCATTCGAAACGGTCTGCCGCGTGCTTCGCTGTGTTCCTGACGGGGATGGGTTTCTCCTGGGGATGGAGATTGTAAAGGTAAAACGCTGACCGGTGCGGTCAAGGGAAATGTAGCCCGGTAGAGTACGGGGGAACTACCGGGCAAACGGCCGTATCAGTCGATCTTCAGTGGCTTTTCGGAAACCACGATACCGTTGTTATCGGCATAGATGTAATGGCCAGGATGGAAGGTCACGCCTCCGAAGGTGACCGGCACGTCCAGATCACCCACTCCACGCTTCTCGGTCTTGCGCGGATGCGTACCCAGCGCCTGCACTCCCAGGGCTGTCTTTCCAATGACATCTACATCGCGGATACAGCCATAGATCACCAGGCCAGCCCAGCCATTACCCGCCGCTTTCTCGGCCAGCATGTCACCCAGCAGAGCGGCCCGCTTTGATCCGCCACCATCCACAACCATCACACGACCGTTACCCGGCAGGGCAACCTGTTCCTTAACGATGGAATTGTCCTCAAAGCATTTCACCGTCACGATCTCGCCCCCGAAGGCGTCCACGCCACCAAAGTTGCGGAAACCCGGCTCTACCACCAGGATTTCGGGGTAATCGTCACACAGATCAGGGGTTACGATAGGCACGCACGTGCTCCTTTTCTCGAAATGGTCAGTCGATTTTCTCGTCCGCGAGGAAGAACCAGGTATCCAGTACCGAGTCCGGATTCAGGGATACGGAATCGATCCCCTGATCCATCAGCCATTTGGCCAGGTCAGGATGATCCGAGGGCCCCTGGCCGCAGATACCGATGTACTTATTCGCCTTCTTGCAGGCCTGGATAGCACTGCCCAATAACGCCTTGACGGCGTCATTCCGCTCGTCAAACAGGTGGGCAATGATGCCGGAGTCCCTGTCCAGCCCCAGGGTCAACTGGGTCAGGTCGTTAGAACCAATCGAGAAGCCGTCAAAGTGCTCCAGGAACTGCTCCGCCAACAGGGCGTTGGCGGGGAGCTCGCACATCATGATCACGCGCAATCCGTTCTCGCCACGCTTGAGACCATTTTCCGCCAACAGGTTCACCACCTGCTCGGCTTCTCCCACCGTGCGGACAAAAGGCACCATGATCTCAACGTTGGTCAGCCCCATTTCATTACGGACTTTCTTCAACGCCCGGCATTCAAGCTCGAAACAATCACGGAAGGTTTCGGAGATATACCGAGAGGCACCACGGAAGCCCAGCATCGGGTTTTCTTCATCGGGCTCGTAAAGGGTACCGCCGATCAGGTTGGCGTATTCATTGGACTTGAAGTCGGACAGCCGCACAATCACCTTCTTGGGCGCAAAGGCAGCGGCAAGGGTGGATATTCCCTCGACCAGCTTGTCGACGTAGAAGTCCACCGGCGAGCTGTACCCGGAGATCCGTTTCTCCACCGTCTGACGAATATCTCGCGGCAGGCCGTCAAAATTCAGCAGCGCCTTCGGGTGAACGCCAATCATGCGGTTGATGATGAACTCGAGCCTCGCCAGGCCGACACCTTCATTGGGTAGCGCCTGGAAGTCGAAGGCCCGGTCCGGGTTACCCACGTTCATCATGATTTTGAACGGTATGGCGGGCATGGAGTCTACCGTGTTTTCCTTCAGCTCAAAATCGAGGCTGCCCTCGTAGATCATCCCGGTGTCGCCTTCGGCACAGGACACCGTCACTTCCTGGCCGTCTTTCAGAATCTCCGTGGCATCGCCACAGCCCACCACGGCCGGAATACCAAGCTCCCGCGCGATAATGGCAGCATGGCAGGTACGCCCACCGCGGTCGGTTACGATGGCGGACGCCCGCTTCATCACCGGCTCCCAGTCCGGGTCGGTCATATCCGTAACGAGAACATCGCCCGCCTGTACGCGGTCCATCTCCTTGATACTGGTGATGATCTTGACCGGGCCACTGCCAATCTTGTGGCCGATACTGCGGCCCTCCACCAGGATGGTGCCGGTCTCATTGAGCAGATAGCGCTCCATCACGTTGGCCGAAGCGCGGCTCTTAACGGTTTCCGGACGGGCCTGCACAATGTAGATACGGCCGTCGTCGCCATCTTTCGCCCATTCAATGTCCATCGGGCGCTGGTAATGCTTTTCGATGATCATGGCCTGCTTGGCCAGTTCTTCCACTTCCGCGTCAGTGATGCAGAAGCGATTACGTTCGTCCTGTTCAACCTTGACCGTTTCCACAAACTGCTCTGCGGCGGGGTCAGTGTGGTAAACCATCTTGATGGCCTTGCTACCCAGGTTGCGGCGCAGAACGGCAGGCTTGCCCGCCGTGAGGGTGGGCTTGTGAACGTAGAATTCATCGGGGTTCACAGCACCCTGCACCACCGTTTCACCCAGGCCGTAGGAGCCGGTGATAAACACGACATCCCGGAAACCGGATTCCGTGTCCAGGGTGAACATAACGCCACTGGCAGCGGTCTCACTGCGCACCATTTTCTGAATGCCAGCAGACAAGGCTACCTGTTTGTGATCAAAACCGTGGTGGACACGATAGGAAATGGCGCGGTCATTGAACAGGGAGGCGAAGACCTCCTTTACTGACGTCCGCACCTGTTCCAGGCCCACAACGTTAAGGAAAGTCTCCTGCTGGCCAGCAAATGACGCATCCGGAAGATCTTCCGCAGTGGCTGACGAACGCACCGCCACCGCGAGGTTGTCGTTGCCGTCACGTAGCTTTGCGTAGGCGTCCGCAAGTGGCTTTTCCAGCGCGTCCGGAAATGGCGTATCAAGAATCCACTGGCGAATTTCGGAGCCGACCCGAGCCAACTCGTTCACATCATTGATGTCCAGAGCGTCCAAAGCGTTGTCGATCTTTTCACGAAGACCGTCTTTGGCCAGGAATTCACGGTAGGCGTGAGCGGTTGTAGCAAAGCCACCCGGAACGGTAACACCTGCGTTGGCAAGATTACTGATCATTTCACCGAGGGAGGCATTCTTTCCCCCGACCCGGTCAACGTCTGACATTCCCAGGTGATCAAACCAGATAATGTAATCTTCCAAAGCGTGTCTCCCTTGATTCATTGTAGCAAAGAGCCAAACCGGACAGGTGGAGCTGATTTCAACCCTGCAATTACTGCATTCTCCACTGCGGGCTCTCGAACTTGGCGTGTATGATACTGTAACCTGTGGAATTTACCTAGGGTAGCCGCCAAATACGGAGCCGGACCGCACACCATGAAACGAACCGCTTTCTTTATATCCGATGGCACCGGCCTGACCGCCGAGGCCTTGGGGCACAGCCTTCTGGCACAATTTGAGAAAATTGAGTTTGAACGCATTACGGTGCCATATATTGATGACGCTGACAAAGCCCGGGAGATGGTCAAGCGCATCAATAAAGCGGAGGAAATCGATGGCATGCGGCCGCTGGTTTTCGACACCATCGTTAATAGCGATATCCGCGATGTTATCGCCGGCGCAAACGGTTTCATGGTGGATATCTTCGGTACCTTCCTGAATCCATTGGAACAGGAGCTGCAGTCCTCGTCGTCCTATACCGTTGGCAAATCACACGCCATCAACAACGAAGGCAGCTACGAACGGCGCATCCATGCTGTTAATTTTGCGCTGGATAACGATGACGGCGCCCGCACGCGTCATTACGACGAGGCAGACCTGATTCTCGTCGGCGCCTCTCGCAGCGGCAAGACGCCCACCTGCCTGTATCTGGCCCTGCAATATGGTGTAAAGGCGGCCAACTATCCCATAACCGAGGAAGATCTGGACGACCAGCAAATGCCAGCTGCGCTGCGGCCTCACAAGGAGAAAATTTTTGGGCTGACCATCGAGCCGGAGCGGCTGGCAACCATCCGCAACGAACGCAGACCGAACTCCCGTTATTCATCCATGAAGCAGTGCATGCATGAAATTGAGGAAATTGAGCTGATGTACCGCCGGGAACGAATTCCTTACCTCAACACAACCGCGTATTCCGTGGAGGAAATCTCTACGCGCATCATGGTCAGCACCGGGCTTAAACGGAACCGATAGAGCAGATAACAAAAAGGCCGACGCCCTCTCCCTTAATGAGCGTCGGCCTTCCGTTTTCGGGTGCTTTCAGGTGCCTTATAGCTCCTGGATTTCCAGCCCCAGTTTTTCAGCGGTATCACGATTTTCGAAGCTGGTGACAACCGCCACACTGGCGCTGCCCGGCTTCAGCCACTCGCGGGCCACTCGTTTCATATCATCCAGGGTCACCGCCAACACCCGTTCCCGGAAACGCGCACGCTGCTCGGGCGTCCGGCCGAACAGGCGATTGTGGAAAGCATGGCGGGCTGCACCAGCTGGTGACCGTGGGCGATCCAGTTGCCCGATCACGCCGAGAATGGATTCTTCCAGCTCCTGAGGATCGTGCTGCTCGGTCTGCAGCCAATCCAGGGCGTTGTCAAAATCCTCCAACGTCTCGCCCAACCGGGGATCGCGGTATGAAAAGAAACGGAACGTGCCGTTCACGCTGTCCTGGCCAGCTCCACCGCCATAGGCGCCACCCTTTTCACGGATCGCCCGGTGCAAGTAGCCGTTGCGCAGGAAACCACCCAAAACGGTCAGTGCCGCTGCGTCCGGGTGGTCGATTGCAACCGTGCTGTAGGCTTTGGCGCAGAAGTTCACCTGGGTTGACGTTAACCACGCCTGACGCGCCTGATAACTGACGGGCTCAAGCTTCCAGGCTGCTTGCTCTCCCGCACCGGAGTCGCCCCAAACGGTCTTCATTTCCGTCAGCATCGGGTCCAGCTGCTCTTCCTCACCGATCAGCAGGAATTGACGGGACTGGTTCCGAATACGTTCGTGCAGTGCTGCAAGCCGCTCACAGAATCTGTCGAGCTCGGCCGGTTCGCTGAGGGACTTATCCAGCGCCTTGACGCCACGGATAGCTTCCAATCCCCCAAGACGGAACGACAGCCACGCACCCGGGCTGATTCCCTGCGATGCCGCCCCCATGGCCAACGCATGGCCACTGCCTGTAACCGCCTGCTCGCGGCGGGAACGAATCTGGGCAATCAGCTCCCGCACCCGCTCCTTCTCATCAAAGCGGGCGCCATCAAAGACGTCGTTCAGGAGGCGAGTCAACGCTTCGCGGTTTCGAGCCAGCGCCTTGCCATTAAAGACGATATAACCCTCAAGATCCTGAACATCGTCGATTTTTCCCTTGGCGGAGAAGGACGCACTGATGCCACCGGATTCCGCCGAAATACGATCCTGCATCTGCAGGTAATCCAAGTCGCCGCAACCCACTTCCGGAATCAGGGTGGTGTAGTACGGCAGCAACAACAGTTCTTCCTCGGTCAGGTTCGGTACCGGCAGGATCACCTGCTCGTACACCAGACCATTGGTGCCACGGGCATAAATGGTCGCAGGCATGTCGCCGGCGAACCGCGCCTCGGGTTCCGGCAACTGCAGGGGAACGTCGGTCAGGTCAACCTTCGGCAGGATGGAATCGTCGTCTTTCCGTGTCTGCCGTTCTTCCAGGGCCTGGGCGCGCTCGATAATCTGGCGAACCTCTTCGTCAGTCAACGAGGCCTTGCGGCGGGCAAGGGCATCGCGAATTGCCGCCTGGCGACGACTCTCCAGCTTGTCATCCGGACGCAGCGTGAGGGTAACGCGGTGCGGATTTTCCAGCAGTTTGCGGCGGATCAGGCCGGGCACATACTGAGGATCACGGATTTTTTCCCGCATATCAGCCAGGACCGGCTCCAAATCCAGGAGCTCAACCGGATCGCCGCCATGGACCATCGGCGAAATCGCGGTCATGATCAGTTGCAGGCCATACGGGAAGCTATCGCCGGCAATCTCGCGCTGATGCAATTCCAACTGGTGCAAAATGGCTTCCAGGCGATCCTCACTGACGCCCTCTTCCACTACCTTCGCCAACGTCTGTTCGATCAGCGCTTCAAGGTCGTCCTGCCTCTCCGGGTCACTGCCCTCAATGCCGCAGACAAAGGTCATTTCACGGTTGGAGTCTTCCAGGCCGCACATCGGAGACGGCGAATGACCAATATCGGTGGTTTCCAGCGCCCGCATCAGGGGCGACGCACTGTTTTCCAGAAGAACACTGGCCAGCAGCTGCCCCTCCAGGTTTTCCTGCAGGTCAAAGCTGTGTCCCAGCAACCAGCCCATCACGATATGGGTCTTGTGGCCGGTTTCCTCGCCCTCACTGACGGCGTAACTCTGGTCGACGCGCACCGGCGAGAACATCCGCTTCTCATCACGTACCGGCAGCTCCACATCCAGACGATCAAACCGCTTCAGAGCCAGCTCCTCGAAGCGTTCATGATGCTCGTGAGCTGGAATGTCCCCGTAGGTCGCAAAGATCGCATTGCTGGGATGGTAGTGATGACGGTAGAAGCGCAACAGGTCGTCGTAGCTCAGATCTACAATGTGGTCTGGCTCACCACCACTGTTGTAGTGGTAGGTGGTGGTCGGGAACAGGTGGCTGGACAGGTTCTGCCACAGCTGTGACGTGGGCGCACTCATGGCGCCTTTCATTTCGTTGTAGACCACACCGCGGTAGACCAGGTCGGTGGACGGATCGTCTGGCGTATCGAATTCGAGGCGATGCCCTTCCTGGGCAAAGTCCAGCGGGTCCAGAGAGGAAAAGAACACCGAGTCCAGATAAACCGTCAACAGGTTGTCGAAATCCTTGCGGTTCATGCTGGCGAAGGGATAAGCCGTCCAGTCACTACTGGTAAAGGCATTCATAAAGGTGTTCAGGGACCGGCGAATCATCATGAAAAACGGATCGCGCACCGGAAAACGCTCGCTGCCACACAGCGCCGTATGCTCCAGGATATGAGCAACACCGGTGGAGTCCATGGGAAAGGTTCGCAGGGCCACAAAGAACACGTTTTCGTCGTTATCCGCCGCCAGGTGCAAGTGGCGGGCACCGGTTTTGCGGTGACGGTATTCCTCGACCGTCACGTTCAGCGTGCTGATCCGGTGACTGCGAAGCTTTTCAAAGGCCGGATGGACGGTGTTTTCGATCACTGCAGCCATTCAAACTGTCCTGTCTTTAACTAAATGGGGATTGTAGGGTAACACGTACTTTCTATTATCATGCACTAACCAGAAGCGACAAGGCAGTACCCAACGCCATGACCACCGAACCCCACGAAATCCACACATCGGACGCTTCGCCAAAGTCGGCCAGATCCGCCCACCAGGCCGCCGGCAATCGCCGCGCCATCCACGCTCCGGAGGTGGCCGCCTATTGGGCCGAGCGCCGACGCTACCTGGAGCGCATACGCCGCGTTCCGGAAATAAGGCAGCGTTACTGGCGCGCCATCGGTATGTATCTGCTTCGCCGGGTGCTCTGGTCCTTTGGTTTCTTTCCGGTTTTCATCGCGTTCTGGGTACCTTTTGTACTTTCCAGCTTCAACCCGGTGGTCATGGCGTCCGACCTGATCCCGTTGCTCGAAGGGTTCGTCGACGCCAACCCGGAAATTCAGGCAAACACCCTGAGCACGCTGGTCATCGCCTGGGCATCGATCGGGTTCTTTTTTCTGGTCTTCGATTTTGTGCTAACGCCGTTCAAATCCCCCTACGAATATGAAGCAGACGTCTACATGCGTTCCTGGGAACAGCTCAACCATGACCAGCTTCCGGACAAAGTGTGATTTGTCCTGCATTCTCGTGAACTTCAGTGACTTTGTGTTACATAACATTGCCCCGACTGGGTAAGATGAAGCGGTGCCATCCCTCATACCCGTTGACCAACGACGATGAAACGGGCGAAACATTGGCAGTTACACGAATGCAGAATTGAGAGGTTGTCCATGGTCGATTTCAGACCCCTCCTGTTTGTCAACGCACTGGCACTGATGCTTCTGGTGACGGCAGGCTTTGCGTCTGTCCGCGATGACCTGTCCAGGGGCATGAAACCGGTAGCCACCGCCCCGGACACCGAAGAGACCATTGCCCGTGCGTCCATGGATACCCCAGTGGACGCGCAGCGTTCGGACGAACTTTACCAGCCGAATAGCAGGGAAGACGTAGCCGAAAACGACCTCGAACTGCCCTTGGAAAACGATGCCCTGGCGGCATCCGGAGAGACGCCAGTCAACGGTTCCGAGACCGCGTCCGACGCCAACCGCATAAACGCAGAGCCTTTTTCCGTTCCCGACCTGCCGGAAGACCCCAAGATGCTGGCGATGGCAGAGCCAGTGTCTGCCATGCCGGAAACGGAGGCTCGGAGCGATGCGCCAGAGCCTCCCACAACCGGGCTGCTGATCCTGCGCTCCAATGTCGTCGGCGACAACGTCACCATCAATGGTAAGAACCACGGGGCCACACGGCTGGATCTGGAATTGGAGCCGGGCAAATACGACATCATCATCCGCAAGGAAGGTTACAAGCCCTGGCAACAGACCGTGGCTATCGCCGCCGGCAATGAGAAAACCCTGGTGGGCAAACTGGAGGCCTATACGAGGGTGGAGTACCGGGACGGTACCTGGGTTGGCGGCATCAAAACCGGCGATGGCACCTACGAAGACGCCGACGGACTCAGGTATGAGGGGCACTTCGTGGACGGCGAATTTGACGGCAAGGGCACCGCCTGGCTCCCGGACGGCAGCCGCTATGAAGGCGACTGGGAAAAAGGCCAGCGTCATGGCGAAGGCACCTGGCGTGACGCGGATGACACCCGCTACACCGGCCAGTTCCGCAATGACCAGTTTGACGGCCAGGGCACGCTCACCATGGCCAATGGCGACATTCTCACCGGACAATGGTCAGGCGGCAGGCTCAACGGGCATGGCTCGCTCACCACCTCGGACGGCATGCTCTATGTCGGCGGCTTCAAGGATGACGAATTCCATGGTGAAGGCACTCTTACCTACCCCGACGGGCGCCACTACGAAGGGGAATTCTCCAACGGCGAGTTCCACGGGAACGGCAAGGAAGTCTTCGCTGATGGAAAAAAATACGAAGGCCAGTATATTGAAGGCTCGTTCCACGGCAAAGGGCTGCTACTGAACCCCAATGGCAGTTCGATTGAAGCGACCTTCCGGTACGGCGAACCCTATGGACAGGTACGCCTGACAACGGCAGCCGGGGAGGTATTTACTGCCCGGACCAAGGAACCCGGTGTTTGTTATCGGGAGAAAAGCTACCGGGCCACCCAGTGCCCGACACTTGAAGGCTGGTAAACGCCGGCCCGATAATGAACACACACGCTGTAAAGGTTGAGGTTGTGACATGGCGATCAAGAATGCACTCCTGGTAGACGACTCGAAAGTGGCTCGATTTGCCCTGAGCAAACTGCTGGAAGGCCGGGACATGGAGGTGAACATGGCTGGCTCGGCAGAGGAGGCATTGGATTTTTTGAGCTCCCATCAACGTCCAGACGTGATTTTCATGGATCACCTTATGCCGGGCATGAACGGTGTGGAGGCCACCAAGGCCATCAAGGGCAACCCCGACACTGCCGCCATCCCCATCATTATGTGTACCTCCAAGAAATCGTCGTCGTTCATGGAGGAAGCCCGCAACTTCGGCGTTTACAACATTCTGACCAAGCCCCCACACACCGAGGGGCTTAGCCTCGTTCTCGACCAGCTCGACAGTGATGTGACCGAAGGCAATCTGCCCGAACCGCCGGAACTGGATGCTGAGCCAAATGAATTGGACGATGACATCCTCGACATTCCCTCCGATGCCTCCCTGGAAATGTCACCAAAAGCCGACGATGGGCTACACGCGAGCGACAACAGCGGCCCCCAGGTTGTCCCACTGACCAGCGATCTGATCGAACAGATCGCCCGCTCAGCGGTAAAAACCCACATTAACAACCGCCTGCACGAGTTACTCAGCTCGCTGTTCGACGAGCAGTTTGACCATCTTAAGCGGGTACTGGACGAATCCAGCAAAAAGCAGGAAACCGCGGTTGAGGAACGCCTGAACACGGTGACCGAAATGATCGAAGAGCGCACCCGCAACCTGCGTGACGACGTGGCGGCGGAAGTTAACCTGAACCTGGGCCGGGAACTGGCTGACCTGCGCAAACACCTCTCTCGCAATACCGGCTTCACCAGTGACCACATGGCGGAACTCAAGGATCACATCACCAGCGTACAAACCATTGATACCGAGTTCTGGCAGACCCTGCAATCCGAGGCCATCCAGCAGGCCCATGAAATTTCCCGGGAAACCGCGGAGGACATCGCCCAGCGCACCATTGACCTGTTCGTGGCACAACAGCGCTCCGCCACCTCTCGCATCTACACCGTCGGCCTGGCCGCCAGCCTTGGTATTTTTGCGGTGGGCATCGCCTGGCTTTCAGGGTTGTTCGCCTGAAGGCAGGACAACAAAACGACGGAAATACCGAGCCGGGTTACCCGGCTCGGTATTTCTGCTCTTAGCACTGACGACGTCTTCTCAATCCCGCTATCAGAACCCCGGTCAACCCCAACGCAAACAACGGAAGACTTGCTGGAGTCGGCACAGATGCCGTTGGAGGGACATCTGGAGTGTCCGGATTGTCCGGGTTGGTACCCGGATCACCCAGGAAAAAGCTGTCTATGCCCAGGTCGGCCCTTGGCCCAAAGGTACTATGCGCTATAACTTCAAGTGTCTGGATCTCAGCAGTCGCGGTAAAAATCATGGTTTCCCACATCCAATCCGCGATTGTGCCCAGGTCGGGCATCTCCATAGCAGAGGAATTCTGACTCTCTGTCCCAAAGATGATCTCCCAATAACCTCCTGCCTCGGAGAACGCGCTATTGCTTATACTCTGCTCAAAGGAAATCTCATACTGCTGCCCAATAACCAGCCCTTCGAGACCAACCTGCAAGGCACTCTCCACATAGGGCGATCCTGCTCGACCATCCCAGCCAATACCATGAAGAAAATCACCGCCGGTGCTGCTTGATTGCCAGGCGAAATTATTCATGGTTGTACCAGCATTGAACACATCCGGCGTGCCCTCTGTTGTAGTCCAGCCGGGAGGCACATCACTGTTGAATGAGTTCGTATTGCCGGTATAACCTTCGAATCCACCGTTTTCAAAAGCGTCAAGTAACGCTGCAGACGAGTTGCCACTGGATAAGAGTAACGCCGATGCCAGCAGGCAAGGCGTCAGTGAGTTTCTAATCAGGTTATGCATGATTAACCCTCCATGCTTGATTTTGGCCTGGGAGCTCGATCAATGCCCAAACCACCACGGAGACAACGCCGAATCCCCAGCCTCCTCACATGACCAAAGCATAGCTCGCGCCAAAATCACAATTCATCGGAGTTTCATAGAGTAAGGGGTGTTTTCGATTTCTATCCGAGCGCTATATGCATAAAAACCTGACACCGTTGAGCCCCCCCAGAGACAGATCCTCTGCACCTGCAATGCCTTAATCGTAGCGGATTCGCTTCCAATCCTCTGGCGTATCCACATCGGATTCAACACCCTTGATGGCAAGTGTCCTGGCCTGATGACGAGTCAGTATACGAGCCGCACCGCGATCACCCTCCAGCATCATTATCTCTTTCCATAGGCGCCTGGGTATGTAGGCGGGAGCGCCGGGATTACCGTAGATATCTGCCGCAATCGGCTCACTCACCTCTTGCCTCGCACAAAATGCCAGAGAGCGAAGATCAGACTCCGAAACTAACGGTTGATCAAGAAGAGTGACAAATACGCCCTTGGCTCGTGGGCCCATAGTCTGGAGCCCGGATTTCAATGAAGCAGCCATCCCAAATACCCAATCAGGCGTGTAACACCAGGCAGAGGGCTGATTACGACATCGATACCGTACCAAGGGGTATCCAGAACCAGAGACAACCGTAACGTTCGCTCCCAATTGCTTGGCCTGGGACACAGCGTGATCCATTAACGTGCCATCATTGAATTTAAGTAGCGCCTTCGGCCTTCCCATACGCCTGGAGGCTCCTGCCGCCAGGAGTAGAACAGGAAAAGCGTGGTAATCGGAACCGGCAATAGTGTGCATTTGTACCTGGGTCTCCTCGCTACCCCTGACGCAAGTCATACAAGGCTGCTAGCGTTGGCGGATTTTTGCTAGAATCTGCGCATCAATCAACCTTTTCTTGCCAGGCCCCTCCGATGAATCACCTTTTCGTAGACAATCTAACGGTTATCGACTTCGCCTACCTGGATGCTTCCAGAGGGCTCGTCGGTGAAAGCTGGATTGTGGATGTGGTGCTCGGTGGCGAACTGGATGACCAAGGCATGGTGTTTGATTTCAGCAACGTCAAACGCACCATCAAGCGGGTCATCGACGAGCGCGTGGACCACCGGCTGGTGATCCCAAGAGCCTATAAGGGGCTTGAGTGGAATGAGGATGAGCCAGACAGCTTCACCTGGCATCTGACCGACGGCACCCGGATTCTTCATCGGTCCCCGGACGAAGCGGTGGTGTGGCTGTCGTCTGACCGTGTAGTGCCATCTGCCGTTGCCCGGCTGTTGGAGCAGGAGTTACGGGCAGTCTTGCCGGCAAACGTGACGGATGTGGATATTGCGTTACGTGAAGATGTGATTGAAGGGGCCTACTACCACTATGTTCACGGCCTGAAGAAACACATGGGTAATTGCCAGCGAATCGCCCATGGGCATCGCTCGCCTATTCGGATCGACCGCAATGAGCACAGAGACCGGGATCTTGAGAACCAATGGGCCAAACGGTGGCAGGATATCTATGTGGGCTCCGAGGAGGACGTAACCCAACGCTGGGTGGCCGAGGATGGCACAGCGTACGTCACCTTTGAATACGAGGCGAATCAGGGGGAATTTGCGCTGACGTTGCCGGAGAGCCGGGTTTATATGCTGGATTCGGACACCACAGTGGAGCTTATTGCGGCGCACATTGCCGGACAGTTGAAATCCGAGTTTCCGGAGGACGCCATTCGTGTCAAGGCCTATGAAGGCGTCGGAAAAGGGGCTATAGCGTCCCGCTGACATTTCCTTCAGACACAAAAAAACCGCCCGAAGGCGGTTTTTTTGATGGCTTACCGGCGGACTAAACCGGTTGAGCCGTATTGGCGTCCCCTAGGGGGTTCGAACCCCTGTTGCCGCCGTGAAAGGGCGGAGTCCTAGGCCACTAGACGAAGGGGACTAGAAATTGGTGGAGCCAAGCGGGATCGAACCGCTGACCTCAACACTGCCAGTGTTGCGCTCTCCCAGCTGAGCTATGGCCCCTCAACGGCTGCGTATATTAAGGATCGACCCTTGGGGCGTCAACCTTTTTTCCAACGTTTTTTCAGTTTCGTGAACATCCCTGTTCTGGTCGCTTACTAATTCAACAGATTGGTTATTCCGCCAGCAATGCCGCGTATTCTTTTTCCACCCGCTTGGTTTCCTTCTTGGAGAATCCACCCATTACCTCAAGAGCATGGCGCAGGCGAGACCGGGTCATGTCCGGACCAAGGATAGCCATGGAGTCCATAACGGACCAGGAGTTAGGGGTACCGGCGACAGCGACGAAGATGGCGAACATGAAATCACCCATCTTCAGCTCCATGGCTTTGGCCAGAGCTTTAACGTCGGCAAAGATATTCTCTTTGCTCCAATGGCGCTGGGCTTCAAGCTTCCACAGGGTAAACTGGAGCACCCGCTTGACCTGGCTTTCATCCAGCTTGTTGTGACCGAAGTCTTCCGGCTTGAGGTTGAGCATGCCGGAGAACATGAACGAGGCCATCGGCGATACATCACTGAACACTTCCGCCCGGCCCTTAATGTGAGGCACCAGATCCCGCAACGCCTGCTCGTTGAACCACCAGTGGCGCATGCGCTCGACGAACTGGTCGTCGCTGAGTTCGTCACGGATCCACTGACCGTTGAGCCAGCGCAGCTTTTCCACGTCGAAAACCGGGCCGCCCAGGGAAACCCGCTGGATGTCGAAGTTTTCGATCATTTCATCCAGGGTGAATTTCTCGCGCTCATCCGGCATGGACCAGCCCATACGGCCCAGGTAGTTGGTAACCGCTTCCGGCAGGAATCCCATGCGCTCGTAGAAGTTGATGCTGGTGGGGTTCTTGCGCTTGGACAGCTTGCTCTTATCCGGATTGCGCAGTAGCGGCAGGTGGCACAGTACCGGCATGTCCCAGCCAAAGTATTCGTACAGCAATTTGTGCTTGGGCGCAGAGTTGATCCACTCTTCTCCACGCAACACGTGGGTGATTTCCATCAGGTGATCGTCAACCACATTGGCCAGGTGGTAGGTGGGCATGCCGTCGGATTTCAGCAGGATCTGACTATCTACCTGAGACCAGTCGATTTCGATGGTGCCGCGTAGCATATCGTCGATTTCACAAACGCCGTCTTCCGGTACTTTCATCCGGATAACATAGGGGTCACCAGCATCCAGGCGACGCTTGACCTCTTCCTCCGTTAGCTCCAGATCGCCCTTGATTCCTGGATTCAGGCCCTGAGCCTTACGCTCTTCGCGAATGGCATCCAGCTCTTCAGGTGTGCGGAAACAATAAAACGCATGCCCCTGGGTGACAAGGTCCAACGCGTATTGACGATACGAATCCTTCCGCTCTGATTGCCTGTAGGGACCATGGGGGCCACCTACGTCAGGGCCTTCGTCCCACTCCAGCCCAAGCCAGCGCAAGGCATTCAGGATGTCCTGTTCAGACTCCTGCGTACTGCGAACCTGATCCGTGTCTTCAATCCGCAGGATGAACTGGCCACCGTGCTGACGGGCGAAGCACAGGTTAAACAACGCCACGAAGGCGGTGCCAACGTGGGGATCACCGGTGGGAGACGGTGCGATTCGGGTACGTACGGTCATGAAAACATCCTGATGGTGTCAGCCTGAAAAAGGCTATGCATTAAAAGCCACGCATTATACCGGCCACAGCCGGATTTCGCATGGTCAGGCGATCGCCCTCTTCATTCGCCGCTCGTATTGTTATATTATAACGTACCATTAATTTTCCAGAGTCTCAGTCACATGACCACTAGCCGCTTTACAGGCCTCATCGCATTGGGTGCCGCCACACTCCTGGCATCCACCAGCACCCTGGCAAGCACCCAGGTTGTCACCTCCCTCAAGCCCATCGAACTGCTGGTGAAAGCCATAGCCACTGACGATGTGGAAATCACCACGCTGGTTCAGCCTGGCGCCAGCCCGCACAACTACTCAATGAAACCCTCACAGCGCAGGGCACTGGAAGCTGCTGACGCCATTTTTTGGGTGGGCCCTGAGATGGAAACCTTCCTGACCCGACTGCTCGGCGGAAGCGAGTTCCGGGATCGCACCTATTCACTCATGCACGGCGAAAACGTGCCGGAAGTGCAGTCAGACAACTATCACGGTGACCATGACGAACATGAACATCACAACCACCATGACGACCATGAAGAATCAGGCGGTCATGACGACCATCACCACGACCACGGCTCCGGAGAGGATCCGCACATTTGGCTGGATCCGGCCCTGGCGGTTGAGATGGCGCGGGATATTCACCGGGTACTCGCAACCCTGAAAAGTGCAGACACCCACGTGCTTGACGCCAATCTGGCGCGTTTCGAGCAGGCTATGGCCGAGACCGAGACAGCGATCAATCGACGCCTGGATCCTGCTCGCGACATTGATCTCTTCACATACCACGACGCATTCACCCGCTTCGTGGGACACTACAACATGAACCTGGAAGGCATTCTGACGCTGAACCCGGAACTGTCTCCAGGTGCCGGCCACATCGCAGAAGTCCAGGAAAAACTGCGCAACGCCAATCAACCCTGCCTGCTGACTGAGCCTCAGTTCAACCGTCAATGGTGGCGCTCAATCACCGAAGGTCTGGACATAACATTCAGTACCTGGGACCCGCTCGCCACCGATATTGAAACCGATCAAGACGGCTACATCACTTTTCAACAGAGCCTTGCAGACGCTGTGCTCAAGTGCTTACCAGAGGATGCCAAGTAGAAGGGGAATAGTCACCATGGCCAGCAAGGTCTGGCCACTGATGATGCCCGCCATCAAGGGCGCGTCACCACCAAGCTGGCGCGCCAGGATGTATGAAGAAGTGGCTGTTGGCAGCGCTGCCAGCAGTATGGCCACCTGAACCATCATCCCCTCCAGGCCCAGCAGCAGTGCCAACCCTGCCGTAAGCAGCGGGAAACCTACCAGCTTTGCCATCGAGGACACCAGGAATGGCATGGAGGCGCCGCGTAGCGCCTTTAGCTGCAGGCCAGCACCCACCGTCATCAAACCCAGCGGCAACGCAAGGTCACTTAATGGCTCGAGAATACCTGCCACCAGTGGATGGAAGCCAATCTGAAAATAGCTCCAGAACATCCCAACCACCGAACCAATGATCAGAGGGTTGGAGACGACAGCCTTGAATACGGGCTTCAGCTTCACCGCACCCTGCCCCGCCACCACGGAGAACATCAGGATGCAAAGCAGGTTCAGCAACGGTACTTTCACTGCCACGGCAATGGCAATCAGCGACAGGCCGTCATCCCCAAGCAACATACCGGCTGTTGCCAGGGCCACGTAGGAATTGAAACGGATACCGCCCTGAAATACCGAGGAAAATACCGGCCCCGGCCAACGCCAGAGCCATTGCAGCGCAATGAGCAACAGGGTCATTGCGGCCAGCATGGCAACGATCAAAATGAGGATATCGCCGTAGGCTGACGCTGGCACCTGAGCCTGGCCCAACTTGAAGATCAACATCGCCGGGAAAAGGACGTAGTAGGTGAAGCGCTCCGCCTGGGGCCAAAAGTCGCCCCCTGGAAAATGCCAGCGCCGGAACAGATAACCCAACAAAATCAATACAAATACAGGCACCAGCGCCTGAACCATTACTGGCATATAAATAGCGTTCCGCAGATGTTAGTAACGCCGTATCGTATTAGAAAGCTCAATGGCATGCATCTAAATAGCGCTTAGTGCGAAATGTGATGCTTTTTGCGACATACGTCCCAGGACAGCCGGCCCGCGCTTGTCGCCTGATCAACCAATAAATACCCTAAGATCGCTAATTATCTGAAAAAAGGATGCTTTCAATGTTCCGCCGTGGATGCCTGATTATCGTCACACTTGCCTCGTTTAACGCCCTCGGCGAGACAACGGCGGGTAACAAGGCAAAAACCACTCCCTCCACTCTCGGCGCCGGCTTTTCAGCTATGACGGAAGACGATCTAATGAATGCCAATGCAGGCCTTGGCAACATGGATGCACTGCAACAAAATTTCGATCAGACAGCGGGTGCTCCCTTGCGTGATCAAACCGGGACAAGTCCACAGCCATTGAATATTAGTGGCCCCACCCTTTCGTTGCCGGCATTTGGTTCCGAACAGATGCAGCAAAGGTACATTGAAAAGGCCACCAACCACCCGCGTTGATCGTCTGGGATGTGATCCGGACCAAAAGCAGACTACTGACGCCAGAGTTTTCTTAACACACGCCGGGTCAGGGACGTGGGCGCGGATTTGGCGATGGGCCACAATGCCCGGAACTGCATGGAAACTGGTCGGTGCAGACGTGGCTGCTCGACCTGAGCCCACACCTGTGCTGCAACGACGTCCGGAGTCAGGTTAACACCCAGGCGCTCAAATAAACGGGATCCCTGCTCGTTCTGCTGCACCATGCCGGTATTCACGAACGGAGGCATCAGATCACACACGCGGATATCGTGTGGCTCCCATTCAATATCCAGAGCCTCGGTCATCGCACGTACGGCGTGCTTGCTGGCGGAGTAAGACGCGAAGTCCGGAATCCCATAGGCGGCAGATGCCGAGCTCATGTTCACCACCTGGGCACCCGGCGTTGCCTTCAGATACGGGAAGGCGCCGTGCAGAACCCTCATCAGCCCAATCACATTGACCTCTACCACGGCCCGATGCGCGGCCAAATTGATCTTCTCGAACGGGCCGACTTTCAGAATGCCGGCATTATTGTGAAGCAACCTCAACCGGCCACCCGTACGACTGGCAAAGTCTGCCAGGCTCTGCCTGACCGATGTCTCGTCCACCACGTCCATAATGTGGGTACTGCACCGCTCATCCCCAAGTTCACTCTCAAGCGATGCCAGGGCCGCCTCATCCCGGTCAGCAGCACCGACAAACCATCCCTTGGAGGCGAAAAGACGGGCGGTCTCCCGGCCAATACCGGCGGCAGCGCCAGTGATAAAAATGCAGTTGTTCATGAGGCAACCCTGTCTTTGTTATCGATCGAATGTGGATGATCTCAGGAAGTTGACGACAAAGATTGGCCAACAGGGCCATCTTCAGCATGCTCACGATAAAGTGCTCCACCCAGTGCCATAAAGTAGCCTTCAAACGCGTCGTTGATTCGCTGGCGCTGCTTTCCTTCCGGATAAAGACCTGCCCTGGCCTCGTCAGAGTAGACGGTCCCCCTGACCAGAAAATTGCTCTGCGGCTGACTGTCTTCAACAAACGCTTCAAATGCCCGGGCACAGAGTTCTTCAGGCCTCGCGTAATAAAGCACCTTCATCTGCGTATCCGCCCGCTTCGAACACTGAAACAACGAACTGGGGCTGGTGCCATCCTCATTCAGCAAGATGGCCTGAAAACAGGCGCCCAATCGTTTGTTGAGAGGATGCTCCTTCTGGTCAGCGCTATCCAGCCAACCACTGGACGCGAATCCGCCACTCCCCAGGCGGCGGAACGCCTTATGCCCCATGTAATGATCGAAAGCGTGAAACCATTCGTGGGCCAGGCTTCCTGCCCCCGCATTCTTCGCAAGCGCCAATTGTCGGGTTGCAGGGATGTAGTGCGCGGCAACGCCCGGCCGGCCGCCGATCCCATACTGCAACCCCAGTGATCCACGCAACGAGATCAGATGTTCCGGGCCCTGGAGGATACTCATAAGATCGCACAAAGCCTCATAGAACCTGCCTGCCGCCCGGTCCCGTTCAGGCGGTGTAACCCAACGACCCACTTCAATGCTCCGGAATTCGAACCGGCGCCTAACGTCAACAAAAGATACCGGGCCTTGTCCAGTCATGACGGATCCACCTGCCTGGTTGAAATTTTGAAAGGCCGAATCGAGCATGCCTTCGACCCAATACTGATTATTTATACAGTATTTTGTCGCGCATTGATCGCCACGTCAACGACTCGTGAATCCAGTCGCGACATCCGTGTTTACACTACCTTTCGCACACCCCCTCACGCCAAAAGGTGCGCTTTCCTGATAAACTGTGCCCCCTCGAATCACTTGTGAACGGTATAACTGAGCAGTCAATGAACATGAACGCGCCCCAGGAAACTCCCACTCTGAAGCCCTCCCGCCGCTTCTGCGTGGCCCCGATGATGGACTGGACCACCAGCCATTATCGCTATCTGGCGCGCCAACTCAGCCGGCACACCCTGCTCTACACCGAAATGGTCACGACCGGCGCACTGATCCACGGTGATACCGTTCGATTTCTGCGGCACGACCCGACGGAATACCCGCTGGCGCTGCAACTGGGTGGCAGCAATCCGCAGGAACTGGCCCATTGCGCCAAACTGGCTGAACAGTACGGGTTTGATGAAGTAAACCTGAACGTGGGCTGCCCCAGCGACCGGGTGCAGAACAACATGATCGGTGCCTGCCTGATGGCACACCCCGATAAAGTGGCTGAGGGCGTGCAGGCAATGATCGCCGCCACCAGCCTGCCGGTAACCGTCAAACACCGTATCGGGATTGATGGCCGTGAATCCTGGGATGACCTTTGTGAGTTTATCGAGAAGGTATCCCAGGCCGGTTGTCGTACCTTTATCGTGCATGCCCGGATTGCCGTTCTCGAAGGTCTAAGCCCAAAAGAGAACCGGGACATACCCCCGCTGAAATACGACTGGGTCTATCGCCTTAAAGCCCGCTACCCGCATCTTGAGATCATCATTAACGGTGGCATCAAGACCTTTGCCGAATGCCGGGAGCACCTCGAACATATCGACGGCGTCATGCTGGGGCGCGAGGCCTACCATAACCCCTGGCTGCTGGCTGGCGTGGATACCGAGTTTTTCGGGCAGCCCATGCCGATTTCTTCACGGCACGAAGCATTACGAGCTGTATTACCATTCATTCAGAGTGAACTGGACCGTGGCGTTTACCTCAGTCACATCTCTCGTCACCTGATGGGCCTGTTCCACGGGCAGCCCGGGGGGCGCCAGTTCCGGCGCTACATCAGTGAGAACGCCCACAAGCCCGGGTCCGGCATTGAAGTCATCGAACGGGCCATGGCGAAAGTTCCCGAGCCTGCCGAGGCCACGGTAGTGCCAGCCTGAGCACCTTGTTACCTTAATACTGCCTTGTTCCTGTCAGAGCGGCCCGTTATTGTAGGCGTATGACCCAAAGTGCCCGCCAAACGGGCGATCAATAACAAATCGATCAGGATGACAGGACGAATGACCAGCAAGCTCGAACAACTGAAAGCCATGACCACGGTGGTTGCAGACACCGGGGACCTGGAGGCCATTGCCCAGTGGAAGCCGGAAGACGCCACCACCAATCCGTCGCTTCTTCTCAAGGCCGCGGCATCCGAGGCCTACCGCCCGATGCTGGACGAAGCCGTGGCAGCCGCCCGCAAACACGGCGGTTCCGATGCGGAGCAGCTGACCTACGCGACTGACATACTGGCCGTACTCGCAGGCAAGCAGATTCTCGGGCGCATACCTGGCGTGGTTTCAACCGAAGTGGATGCCCGGTTGTCCTTCGATACCGATGCCACCCTCACCCGCGCACGTCGCCTGGTCGAGCTGTATGACCACCTCGGCATGGATACCAGCCGGGTGCTGATCAAGATTGCGTCCACCTGGGAAGGCATTCGCGCCGCTGAACAGCTGGAGAAAGAGGGTATACACTGCAACCTCACCCTGCTGTTCTCTTATATCCAGGCCGCTGCCTGCGCCGATGCCGGCGCCTTCCTGATCTCGCCGTTCGTGGGCCGTATCCTGGACTGGCATCTGGCTGCCACGGGGCGTGATGCCTTCCCGGCGGCAGAAGACCCCGGGGTCCAGTCGGTAACCCGCATCTACAACTACTACAAGGCCAATGGCTACAAGACGGTGGTGATGGGGGCCAGTTTCCGCAACACCGGCGAAATTGAAATGCTGGCTGGTTGTGACCGCCTGACCATCAGTCCGGCCCTGCTTCAGGAGCTGGAGAACGACTCCGGCGCGCTGACACGCCAGTTGTCCGCAGAGGGCGCAAAGAGCTCAGACAGGCCAGGCGACATTGATGAGCGCCTGTTCCGCTGGGAGTCCAATGAAGATGCCATGGCCACGGAAAAACTGGCCGATGGCATACGTCGTTTTACCAACGACCAGATAGAGCTTGAAAACCGCGTCCGCCGGCTGTCCCAGGCCGCCTGACGCCAGCCACCACCGGGAGGAGATTCCTGACACCATGATTGAGCGCCTGAAAAGCCTGTTTGGCTCGCCCGAAGATGAACCGACACAACCTGACAGCCACCAGCTTGCGGTGGCCGCCACGGCGCTGATGGTGCAGCTGTCCAGGGTCGACAACGATCAGGATGACGAAGAACTGAAGACGATTGTCAACTTTGCGGTTGAAGCGCACCAGGTCACCCGTGACGAAGCCGAAGAGATCCTTCAGGATGCGCTCAACCAGGCAGACGACGCCACTTCCCTTTATGAGTTTACCGGCCTTATCAACGAGCAGTTGAGTCAGGAAGAAAAACAGGCACTTCTTGAAAGCATCTGGCGGGTTGCATTTGCTGACGGCCGAATTGACAAGTACGAGGAACACCTTATTCGCCGCATGTCGGATCTGCTGCATCTTAACCACAGGGAGTTCATGCAGGCCCGCCATCGTGCTGAAGGCGCTGACTGAACCTCAAGGAGCAAGTATGTTAGCCATTCTCCACCCGGATACCGCGCTGGACAGTGAAGCCTATCGCCAAACCATGCATTTTCTGGAGAACCTGCCAGGGGTATCGGTCAGGGTGCATGAAGTCCAGGGTGCCAAGCAGCGCCTGACAGAGGTGTACCTGTTGGGCGACACCAAATCCCTGGACAAGGACGAGATCGAGGCCCTGCCTGCCGTGGAGCGCGCGATACGCATCTCCGACGACTACCGGATTCTGGGGCGGCACAAGGACGACAAGCGCCAGAGTGGCTTTACCTATAACGGCGTGACCTTCGACCAGTCCAACCTGAACATTTTCGCCGGCCTGTGCGCCGTCGACGTGCCAGAGCACGTGGAGCAGATGATGCAGGCCCTTGAGGACAATGGCCAGGTTTGCACCCGCATGGGCGCCTACAAGCCCCGGACCAACCCGTATTCCTTTCAGGGCCACGGCAAGGGTTGCCTGCCCTGGGTGTTTGAGAAAGCCGGCAAACATGGCATCAAGGTGATTGCCATGGAGATCACCCACGAGAGCCACATTGAAGAGATCGACCATTGCCTTGAGCAACTGGGGCGCCCTACCGGTGTCATGCTGCAGGTAGGCACGCGCAACACGCAAAACTTTGAGTTGCTCAAAGCCATTGGCCGCCAGAGCACTTACCCGGTGTTGCTTAAACGCGGCTTCGGCATCACCCTGAATGAATCTCTGAACGCGGCCGAATACCTGGCCAGCGAAGGCAACGCCAATGTGATTTTCTGCCTGCGTGGTATGAAGACCGAGGCTGGGCAACCCCACCGCAACATGGTGGACTTCGCCCATGTCCCGGCGGTAAAGCGCCTTACCCGCATGCCGGTATGCGTTGACCCATCCCACTCAGTCGGCAGCCGCGAACGCGCACCCGACGGCGTCCTGGATGTCATGCACGCAACCGCACAGGGCGTGATAGCGGGCGCCAACATGGTACTGGTGGACTTCCACCCGAAGCCGGAGAAAGCCTTGGTGGATGGCCCTCAGGCCCTGCTGATGCGGGAACTACCGGCGTATCTGGAAGACATTCAGCTGTGCCACGACACCTGGAAGCAACGCCAGCAAATCTATAACCGTCTGAAGGAATCTTCTCCAGAATGATCGTGTATGGACACAGGGGCGCTAAGGGGGAAGCCCCCGAAAATACCCTGGCCGGTTTTACCCACGCCTACCGCCACGGGGTTCGGCACTTTGAGCTTGACCTGGTTCTATCAAAAGATGGTATGCCAATGGTCATTCACGACCTGACCGTTGATCGCACAACCGGACAGGAAGGCAACGTTGCCAACTACACGGCATCCGAACTGGCAGACATGGACGCCCGGCGCAACACCACAGCCTGGCCGCGGAAAGCAGGCATTCCCACTCTGGAGGCGTTGCTCAACGAATTCCCGGATTTCGAGCACCTGCAACTGGAGGTAAAGAAAGACAACCGTCACCGACTGAATATTCTGTGCAATCGCCTGACAGAAATCATTCAACGTCGCGATCTTTACAAGCGGGTGGTCATTACCTCCTCCGACAGCTGGTTCCTGCAGGAAGCCCGCCGCCGGGACCGCAAGGTGCGGATCGGACTCGTAACGGACCGGAAGTTTCCGAGACCGGTCAATACCGCAGCCCGTTTGCACTGCGACTTTCTCTGTATCGGCTGGCGTATCTGCACCAGTGCCATCGTTGACGATGCCCACAGGCGCGGCATGCACGTATCCACCTGGACGGTAAACCGCATTCACGACATGGTTCAGCTTGAAGCCAAGGGCGTCGATAGCATCATCACCGACTATCCGACAAGCACGCGGATGTTCTTCGACAACCGCGCGAAAGCAGCTCTCCACCTTCCAACGCCCCAAGAGAGCGCGGAAAGCACGGACAGCACTCGGCCCGCAATCAGCAGCTAGAAAATCCGATTGAGACCGTTGAGCGCCGCTACCCGATAAGCCTCAGCCATGGTCGGGTAGTTAAAGGTCGTATTGATGAAATAGTTCAGGGAGTTGGCCTCGCCTTCCTGATTCATGATGGCCTGGCCGATGTGAACGATTTCTGCGGCCTGGTCGCCAAAACAGTGAATTCCCAGCAGTTGACGGGATTCGCGGTGAAACAGGATCTTGAGCATGCCAACCGGGTCCCCGGTGATCTGGGCCCGCGCCAGGTCCTTGAAGAACGCCTGCCCCACTTCGTAGGGAACCTTGGCTTCGGTTAGTTCCCGCTCGGTTTTACCCACCGAGCTGATCTCCGGCAGGGTATAGATACCCGTCGGCACATCCGATACCAGCCGGAAATAGTCGTCCTTCACGATGTCGGAGGATGCAGAGCGCCCCTGATCGTAGGCGGCGCTGGCGAGGCTTGGCCAGCCAATCACATCACCGGCCGCGTAGACATTCTCCACTTCAGTCCGATAATGGTCGTCAACCGCCAACTGTCCACGGCCGTTGGGCGTCAGACCGATGTTGTCCAGGCCCAGCTTTTCGGTGTTGCCGCTACGGCCATTGCACCAGAGAAACGCATCCGCACGGATTTTCTTGCCGGACTTCAGCGACAGCACGACCCCGTGATCATCACCATCGACCGATTCATACTCCTCGTTGTGTCGAACCAGCACACCGTTATTGCGCAGGTGATAACTCAGAGCATCCGAAATCTCATCGTCCAGGAACGTGAGCAAGCGGCTTCCCGGGTTGATCAGGTCCACCTTCACACCCAGGCCGGCGAAAATCGAGGCGTATTCCGAACCAATGACGCCCGCTCCATAAATAATCAGCGTGCGGGGCGTGTGGGACAGATTCAGAATGGTATCTGAGTTGTAGATGCGATGGTGACGGAAGTCTACATCCGGCGGAAGGTACGGACGAGAGCCCGTTGCAATAATCGCCTGCTTGAAATGCAGGACTTCATGGGATTTATTACCCCGTATCTCGAGCCGGTTGCTATCGATAAAACTGGCACGGCCGTTAATCAGATCCACGCGGTTCCGTGCATAGAACTGGGTTCTCAACTTGACCTGCTTGCCGATCACCTTCTGTGCATTCTGCAAAACACGGGGAAAAGAAAACCAGCGTGGCTCGCCGATATCACGGAACATCTGGTTGGTATTAAAGGTGATGATCTGCTTGACCGAGTGACGCAACGCTTTGGAAGGAATAGTGCCCCAGTGGGTGCAGTTACCGCCAACCGTGGGTTTATCTTCGATGATTGCGACACGCTTGCCGTGTTTCGTCGCATTCATCGCTGCACCTTCTCCCGAAGGGCCTGCGCCGATAACGACGACGTCGTAATGATGTTCTGCCATTCTGCAGTGACTCCTTATCTACGTCGTGAGGGAGCCTCTGAAAAGACCCTGCAGGCACGCACTGGCAGGGCGCAGGCGCTTTTCAGAAGCTCCCGGAATTTTTATAGGTTGGTGGACGCCGGATCAGCGGTCGTCTGAGCGGGAGGCGTCATACGTCAGTGCCTCCGCGGACTTGCCGTCGTTGGCAAGACGTTCGTTTTCTTCTTCACACTTCTGGGTGTTGCCGCCACAGATATCACAGGACTTGCTGATACCCATGGCACCAATGCCACCGCAAGTGCCACTGATCGGCTTGCGGCCGAAAATTACCCCGACGGACATCGCTGCAACCAGCAGCACGACAATCATCAGGACCAGCAGAAAAGTACCCATAAGGTCTCTCCGTCAATGTGTCAGGAACGAGGAAAACGCAGGCGTGTAATCCGTTTCAAACCCGTTGTCACCCCGCACAATAAAATACGCGGCTATGTTCTCACGCGTGGCAAGCGCCTTTGCCCGATCATGCCCCATCACATTAAAGGCCGTGGCGAGGGCATCTGCCGTCATGCAGTCATCCGAAATGACCGTTACCGATGCCAATGTATGGCTAATCGGTCGACCGTCTTTCGGGTCTATTGTATGCGAAAACCGGCGGCCATCCGATTCGTAGTAGTTACGATAGTCACCCGAGGTTGCCATTGCATGTCGGTCAAGGGCAACCACACGGTTGATTTCACGCATTTCCGACACCGGCTGCTCAATGGCCAGGCGCCATGCTTCACCATCCGGCTTATGCCCATGAGCCTGAACTTCGCCACCTATTTCGACAAGATACGCGACGATACCTTCATCTTTCAGGTAACGGGCCACCGCGTCCACGCCGTAGCCCTTGGCAATGGCTGACAGATCGATGTATTGATTGGGACTCGCTCTCAGTGCCGGAGGATCCGCCTGAAGGTCCAGTTTACCGTAACCGGTGGCTGCCATCCTGGCCGCGAGCTCATCGTCGCTGGGGATCGTCTCCGGACGGGCATCCGGCCCAAAACCCCACAGATTGACCACCGGGCCAATGGTGACATCGAAAGCGCCACCGGTCAGTTCGGAAACCTGATCAGCTGTTGCAAGCACTTCGTAGAGCGGCGTTGAGATCTCCACCCACTCAGACTGATCGTCCAGACGGTTAAAGCGCGAAAGCTCGGAATCTTCACGCCATGTGGACATCGACGCGTCCACGCCTTCCAGAACCTTTTCAATGCCTTGCGCCAGATTCTCCAGCCGCTCCGGATTGTCCGTCAATACGACGTTGATATGATAACGCGTACCAAACACCGGCCCGGCGATTTCCCAGACTTTTTCCTCTTCCTCAAACGAACAACCCGCCAGCGCGGCCAGGGCCAGCACCAGTAAGGCGCCGGCCGCAACCACCCTGACGGGTCGGAACATGCTGAATGTCATGTGAGCTAATTAACCCCCGAAGTCATCCAGCATGATGTTTTCGTCCTCAACACCCAGATCCTTGAGCATCTTGATGCACGAGGCGTTCATGATTGGGGGCCCACACATATAGTACTCGCAGTCCTCCGGAGCCGGGTGCTCCTTCAGGTATTTTTCATAGAGCACGTTATGGATGAAGCCGGTCTCGCCTTCCCAGTTATCGGTTGGCTGCGGGTCTGATAGAGCCACATGCCACTCGAAGTTGTCGTTTTCTTCCGACAGCTGGTCGAAATCCTCGACGTAGAACATCTCCCGGACGCTTCGTGCGCCGTACCAGAAACTGATCTTACGCTTGGACTCCAGGCGCTTGAGCTGATCAAAGATATGGGACCGCATGGGCGCCATACCGGCACCGCCGCCGATGAACACCATTTCAGCTTCGGTCTTCTTGGCGAAGAACTCACCGAATGGCCCCATAACCGTCACCTTGTCACCGGCCTTCAGGTTGAAGACGTAGGACGACATGATGCCCGGCGGATGATCCGTGCCCGGAGGCGGCGTGGCAATACGGATGTTGAACTTGAGAACACCCTTCTCTTCCGGGTAGTTGGCCATGGAGTAGGCGCGAATGGTCTCCTCCTTGTTGATGGCCTTGTAACGCCAGATATCGTGCTTGTCCCAATCTTCATGGAACTCCTCCTCAATCTTGAAATCCTTGAACGGGATTTCGTAGGGGGGGCACTCAAGCTGCACGTAACCACCGGCACGGAAGTCGACTTCTTCACCTTCGGGAAGCTTCAGTACCAGTTCCTTGATGAACGTGGCCACGTTATGGTTGGAGATAACCTCACATTCCCACTTCTTGACGCCAAAGAACTCCTCTGGCACTTCCACTTTCATGTCCTGCTTCACCGGAACCTGACAGGACAGGCGCCAGCCTTCCTTTTCCTCGCGATTGGTGAAGTGGGTCTTTTCGGTGGGCAACATGGCACCGCCACCCTCCAGGACCTTGCACTTACACTGGGCGCAAGTACCGCCGCCGCCACAGGCGGAGGACAGGAAGATGCCACTTCCGGCCAGGGTTCCGAGCAACTTGCCGCCGGCTTCCGTTGTCAGCGTATGCTCTGGGTCGTCGTTGACTTCAATGGTCACATCACCGGTGCTTACGAGTCTGGACCGTGCCGCGAGAATGACCGCGACAAGGGCCAGCACGATAACGGTGAACATGACCACGCCGAGAATAATTTCTGTATTCATGGTCTCGCCTTTTCGTTAAACCGAATCACCGGGTTGATTACAGTGAAATACCTGAGAACGACATAAAACCGAGGGACATCAAACCAACCGTAATGAAGGTGATACCCAGGCCTCGTAGCCCTTCGGGAACATCGCTGTATTTAAGCTTTTCGCGGATACCGGCCAATGCGAGTATGGCCAACGCCCAGCCGACACCGGCACCAAATCCGTAAACCACGCTTTCACTGAAGGTGTAGTCCCGCTCGACCATGAACAGTGATGCACCCAGGATGGCGCAGTTCACGGTAATCAGCGGCAAAAACACCCCAAGAGCGGCATACAAAGCCGGCATATACTTGTCCAGAACCATCTCCATGATCTGGATAAGTGCCGCAATGACACCAATGTACGTAATAAGGCCCAAAAAGCTCAGGTCAACATTCGGTAGACCCGCCCAGTCCAACGCACCTTCCCTGAGGATAGTGTTGTAGAGCAGGTTGTTCACCGGCACCGTGATCGTCAGTACCACGACAACGGCAATACCGAGGCCAGCGGCCGCTTCAATCTTCTTGGAGATCGCCAGGAAGGTACACATCCCCAGGAAGAAGGCCAACGCCATGTTTTCAACAAAGATGGCCTTCAGGATCAGGCTGATATAATGCTCCATCAGAAGGCCTCCTTAACGGTGTGGCGGGACATTTTGAAGTCCGCTTCTTCTACCTGCTCAGGCTTCCAGGTACGCAGACCCCAGATCGCCAGGCCGATGATAAAGAACGCACTCGGCGGCAGCAGCAACAGACCGTTGGGAATGTACCAACCACCCTCGTTGACGACCGGCATCAGAGACACGCCGAACAGCGATCCCGCGCCCAGCAGCTCCCGGAAGAACGCCACGAAAATAAGCAGAACGGAATAGCCCATGCCGTTACCAACGCCATCCAGGAAGCTCAGCCAGGGGCCGTTCTTCATGGCGAAACCCTCAGCACGGCCCATGACGATACAGTTGGTGATGATCAAACCAACGAATACCGACAGCTGCTTACTGATTTCGTAGGCATACGCCTTGAGGACCTGATCAACAACGATAACCAGGGAGGCGATAATGGTCATTTGCACGATAATCCGGATACTACCGGGAATCTGCGTGCGAACCAGCGACACGGCCAGGTTAGAGAAGGCCGTTACCGCGATAACCGCCATGCACATAACCAGAGTTACGTTCATGCTGGTGGTCACCGCCAGTGCCGAGCAGATACCGAGAATCTGCAAGGCAATAGGGTTGTTACTGAATATCGGCTCGAAGAGAACCTGTTTGGCTGAAGCGTCTGCCATGATCAGACCTCCCCTTCACGAAGTTTTTTCAGGTACGGTGCGAAGCCCCGGTCACCCATCCAGTAGTTGACCAACTGCTCAACACCTCGGCTCGTCAGGGTCGCACCGGACAGGGCATCTACCTTGTGCTCCTTGTCGGATGCACCGGCGCCCACGCCACCCTTGACCAGGCGAATCTGCGGCTCTTCCAACTCATCGCCGTACACTTCCTTGCCGACCCATTGGCTTTTCCAGCGGGGGTTATCCACCTCGCCACCAAGCCCCGGAGTTTCAGCGTGGTCATAGAAGCCCAGGCCCTCAATGGTGTTGGCATCGCCCTCAAGCGATACGAACCCGTAAAGGGTGGACCACAGACCGTAGCCATGGATCGGAAGGACTACCCTGACCAGTTCACCGTTTTCACTCAGGGTGTAGATCTTGGCAACGTTCGGACGGCGCTTGATGCCGGCCTTGTCTTCCGATGCAGGAATATTGACCGACATGGACGGATCAGAAGCCGCCTTGTACATGTCGTACTTCATCGGCTCCTTCACACCAACGGCCCCGGGATCAACGTAATCACCAGACTCGAGGTCAACCAACCGAACGTCGAAGCGAGAGAAGGTCTCCTCAATCTCTTCAGCCGTTGCGCCCTCTTTCAGCATTCCGGCAGCCGCCAGGATGTTGGAACGAATGTCCAGGTTCTGGTTCTGGATCTGCGCCGGTCGAAGCATTACCGCCGCTGTCGATACCACGACAGAAAACGCAACGCTCAGCACCAGAGCAACCATCAGTGTTCTGGAGACAGTTTCTTTAGCTTTAGCCACGGGCAAGCCTCCGTTTGATGTTGGCCTGAACCACATAATGGTCCATCAGCGGTGCAAAGAGGTTGGCAAACAGAATTGCCAGCATGATGCCTTCCGGGAATGCCGGGTTGATCACGCGAATCAGTACGGTCATCACGCCGACCAGGATACCGAAGCACCAGCGACCCGTGTTGGTCATCGCCGCCGACACCGGATCGGTCGCCATGAACATCATGCCAAAGGCAAAGCCACCCATCACCAGATGCCAGTGTGCCGGCACGTCAAACATTGGGTTGGTATCCGAGCCAATCACGTTCAGCAGCAGCGACATGGCAATCATACCGATCAACACGCCACCGACGATGCGATAGGACGCGATTTTCATCACCAGCAGGATAATGCCGCCGATCAACACCGCCAGCGTTGAGGTCTCACCCATAGAGCCCTGAATCGAACCCATAAAGGCTGACATCCAGCCAATCTGGGTTTCCAGTGCTTCCAGGCCACCACTGGCAGCCCAGCTCAGCGCGGTCGCGCCACTGAAACCGTCGACGGCCGTCCATACCGTGTCACCGGAAATCTGGGCCGGATAGGCAAAATACAGGAACGCACGACCGGTGAGGGCCGGGTTCAGGAAGTTCTTACCGGTGCCGCCAAACACTTCCTTGCCAATGACCACACCGAAGGTGATACCAAGGGCAACCTGCCACAGCGGAATGGTTGGCGGGCATATCAACGCGAACAGCACGGATGTCACGAAGAAGCCTTCGTTCACTTCGTGACGACGTACCGTGGCAAATAGCACTTCCCAGAAACCGCCCACCACGAAGGTGACGAAGTAAATGGGTACGAAGTACGCCATGCCGTAGACAAAGTTGTCCCAGATGCTGGCGGCATTATTGCCGGCCAGGGCACTGATAAAGGCAGTACGCAGACCACCGTCACCCATCAGCGCGTCAGGATTCTCAGCCAGGAAGCTGTTGGCCTGGAAGCCAATGTTCCACATACCGAAGAACATTGCGGGGAAGGTACACAGCCATACCGTAATCATGATGCGTTTAAGATCAATACCATCACGCACATGAGAAGTAGTGGATGTCACGCTAGCCGGTGAATAGAAAATCGTATCCACCGCTTCGTAAAGCGCATACCAGCGCTCGTACTTGCCACCTTTTTCGAAATGATGCTCGATACCATCGAGAAACTGTCGGATTGCCATCGTTTTAGCCCTCGATCTCGATTCTGGTCAGGTTCTCACGGAGAATCGGACCGTACTCGTATTTACCCGGGCACACGAAGGTACACAGCGCCAGATCTTCTTCATCCAGCTCCAACGCACCCAGTTTTTGTGCCATTTCAGTGTCGCCCACGATCAAAGACCGCAACAACTGGGTAGGCAGAATGTCCAGAGGCATGACCTTTTCGTACATCCCTACTGGCACCATCGCCCGCTCACTGCCGTTGGTCGTGGTCGTCATATCAAACCGCTTTCCGCCGACCAGTTTGGACAGGTAGATGTTCATAACCGAGAACTTGTTGGCTCCCGGCGACAGCCAGCCCATAAACTCTCGTTTGTTGCCCTCTTCCAGAACCGAAATCTGGTTGGCGAAACGACCAAGGTAGTTACAGGGCCCGTCACCACGACGACCACCGAACACAGAGCCGGAAATTTTGCGAACCTCGCAGTCCGTGGCGATTTCACCATCAAGAAGTTCATCAAGGTTGGCGCCGACACGGGTACGAATCAGGCGCGGCTTGAGGGCCTTCGGACCACCGACCGCAACAATACGGTTCACCGACAGCTCGCCGGTCTCGAACAGTTTTGCGATATCAATGACGTCCTGGTAGCCGATACTCCATACCACTTTGTCCCCGGCAATGGGATCGAGGTAATGAATATGAGTACCTACGTTACCCGCCGGATGAACACCCTCAAACTGCTGAACTTCCACGCTGTCGTCAGACGGAACCGGCACATCAGAGCCCGGCTTGCCGGTCACAAACACCTTACCGGTGGTCAGCTTGGAGAGAATCTTCAGCCCCTGTTCGAAGGCCGCACCGTTTTCACGGATGATCACTGTGGGATCTGCTGCCAGCGGGTTAGTGTCCATGACGGACACGAAGATGGAATGCGGCGCCGTATCAATGGCAGGCACCTTACTGTAGGGACGGGTCTTGAAGGTTGTCCACAACCCGGACTCGACCAGGTTATCGACGACTTGCTGACGCTCCAGACCAGCAACATCAGACGCATCGTAACGCGCAAAGGTCTCAGCTTCGTCGCCGTCGATTTCAACGACAACCGACTGAAACACACGGCGCTCGCCGCGGTTGATTTCCTTGACCACACCGGCTGCCGGTGAAGTATAACGAACGCCTTCGGTCTTCTTGTCCGTAAACAGCAGCGTGCCGCGCTTTACACGGTCACCTTCTTTCACAGCCATCGTTGGCTTCATGCCTACGTAGTCAAAACCGATCAACGCCACATGGCGAACGGGTTTGCCGTCTGTAATGGTCTGTTCAGGAGCGCCGCTGATGGGAAGATCCAGGCCTTTTTTGATCTTGATCATTAGCCTCATCCAATCATCAGAAACTATTCGATGGATTTGTAACGCCCGACGCGTGCCGCCCAGTTGTGCCAATCCGGCCTGAACCGAATGATGGCGCCAGGGCAACGGATCCACCGGCGTTAATCACAGCCAGGCATCCGGTTAAGGAAAAGCGATGGGAAGCGGGTGTCAGACGTACCCAAAATCGCGCCAATTATAGAGATTAAGGAATACTATTTCCACCAGAAACCCTACGGAGTTTGTGCCTTAACGTAATCAGAGAGTGGTTTACATGGGCCCAAAAAGAAACCCCGGTCGCGAAAACGACCGGGGTTTCTTAATTGCCTCAGAGCACTTTTGGGCTCGTCAGCCTCTAACCCGCTTCGGGAAGATCGGATAGGTAACACCCGCCATCTGATTAACCACGCGAATCACCTGGGCGCTGTAACCAGCCTCATTGTCATACCAAACGTAGAGGATCAGGCGCTTGCCATTGGCGATGGTGGCCTGCGCATCCACAATGCCGGCATGGCGGGAACCGACAAAATCGGTGGAAACCACTTCCGGCGAGTTGACGAAGTCAATCTGCTTCTGCAGCTCGGAGTGCAGCGCCATATCGCGAAGGTATTCGTTAACACCCTCCACCGTTACGTCTTTTTCCAGGTTGAGATTGAGGATTGCCATGGACACGTTCGGAGTGGGAACACGAATGGCATTACCGGAAAGCTTGCCCTTCAACTCCGGAAGCGCCTTGGCGACGGCCTTCGCAGCACCGGTTTCGGTAATAACCATGTTTAGTGGGGCACTGCGACCACGACGGCTACCCTTGTGGTAGTTATCGATCAGGTTCTGGTCGTTAGTGTAGGAGTGAACCGTCTCGACATGACCGTCCTCAACACCATACTCATCATAAATGGCCTTGAGCACCGGCGTAATGGCGTTGGTGGTACAGGACGCCGCTGACAGGATCCTGTCTTCGCGGGTGATCCAGTCGTTGTTAATGCCGTGAACAATATTCTTGATATCGCCCTTGCCCGGCGCAGTCAGCAAAACCCGGCTGACGCCCTTGGATTTCAGGTGCAGCCCAAGACCAGCCTCGTCACGCCAGATACCCGTGTTATCAATGACGATCGCATTGTTGATACCGTACTGGGTGTAATCCACCTGATCAGGGCCCGGCGAGTAGATCACCTTGATAAAGTTGCCATTGGCGATCAGCGCAGAGTTCTCTTCATCCACGGTAATCGTACCGTTGAAAGGACCGTGAACCGAATCACGGCGCAGCAGGCTGGCACGCTTTTCGAGGTCATTGCTTGCCCCACCCTGACGGACCACGATGGCGCGCAGGCGCAGGTTGTTGCCGCCACCGGCCTTTTCGATCATGATCCGCGCCAGCAGCCGCCCGATCCGTCCGAAACCGTACAGCACCACATCCTTGGTGTCGTTTTCGGCATCTTCCTGAGACTGGGTCTGGTACTCGCCGATAATCGGGCCAATCTCACGTTTGAGGAAGTCGTCAAGAGACCCACCTTCTTCCTTGAACTTCACCGCAAGCTTGCCAATATCGACATGGCCACGCCCGAGATCCATCTTGTCCATCGCCTGCAGAATAGGCAGGGTGTTGTGAACGGACAGTTCGCTGTCTTCAACCTGACGCACGAAGCGGTGTGCGCGGATGATGTCGATGACCGACTGGTTGATAATGGACCGGCCATACACGGACGTGACCACATTGTTTTTACGGTAGAGGCGACCGATCAGCGGAATCATGGCTTCCGCAGTGGATTCTCTTTCCGTCCAGTTAGACAGGTGCTGGTTGATCTGTTCGTGACTCACGCTTGAACCTCTGCAGTTGGAACCTGGAAAATTGGGGCAGTATTATCCAACGTTATTTCTCAGACAGCAAATACACCCCGTTAATCCTTTCGTAACTGTTGGACCGCTGTCATGACAGCGACACTTCTGGCCGGTAGAATACGCGCCTCGCCACTCCCCGGCTCCCAATGCATCCAGGAGAAAGAACCAGCCCATGACGCAAGCCGCCGCCCACTCCGACAGACACACCGCACTGGTTGCGCCGGTCGCACCTGTCAAGGCTGCGGATCACCGCATCTGGGGGCAACTGCATGGCAGCAGCGACGCCCTGGCCATCTGCGAGAGCGCCAGGGCCCATCAGGGCCTGACACTGGTAATAACCCGCAGCACCGAGGAGTCCATCCGCCTCGAGCAGTCCATGCGATTCTATCTGGGCCTGCCCACCGATGAAGACCAACCGGCCATCACACCGGATGGACTCGAGCTACTGTCGCTGCCCGACTGGGAAACCCTGCCCTACGATCTGTTTTCACCACACCAGGACATTACCTCCCGTCGAATCCGGGCTCTACACCGGTTGCCAACCACAAACCACGGCGTCCTGGTGGTGCCCGCCCGCACCCTGATGCACCGGCTGCCGCCGGTCAGTTACCTGCAGGGCAACACTCTGCTTCTTGAGGTTGGGCAGTCACTGGATATCGACAACTGGCGAATGCAGCTGGAATCAGCCGGCTACCGGCACGCCGATAATGTCTATGAACACGGCGAATACGCAGTGCGCGGAGCTATCCTGGACATTTTTCCCATGGGCGCCACCCGCCCCTACCGCATCGATCTGTTCGATGATGAAATTGAAACACTGCGAACCTTTGACCCGGAAACCCAGCGCTCGATCGACCGAATCGAACGCATTGAGCTGTTGCCCGCCAACGAGTTTCCCTGGCATAAAGAAGCCCGCTCAGGGTTCCGCAATCGATGGTTCGAGCAGTTCCCCCACGCCGACAAGGACGCCCCGATCTACCAGGATGTCACCCACGGCATTACACCGCCGGGGATCGAGTACTATTTGCCCCTGTTCTTCGACCAGACCGCAACGCTCTTTGACTACCTGCCCGGCGAAACCCTGGTATTCACAGCATCCGGACTTAACGAGGCCGCCAGCGCCTTCGACGCCGACACCCGTGCACGCTACGAGGACCGTCGCCACGACCGGATGCGTCCTATCCTGCCGCCAGCAGAACTGTTTCTCCAGAAGGACGAGCTGTTCGGCCTGCTCAAGGGATTTCCCCGGGTAACAATGACCACGGAAGCCACCGAGTCCAGCGGCGGCCGCAATTGCCAGACCGACGTCATGCCCGATGTTGCGATGGATGGCCGCGCCGCAGACCCGGCTGGGCGCCTCAAGCGCTTTATCAGTGAGTTCAACGGTCGGGTCCTGATCTGTGCGGAGTCCTCTGGCCGACGCGAGGCACTGATTGAGAACCTGGCCGACCATGGCCTCAAGCTGTCGACTCTGGAAAACTGGCAGGCCTTTGTCAGCGACCCCTCCGCCACCCTCGGCATTACCGTCGCACCCATGGAGTATGGGCTGCTATTGCCTGACCATCACCTCGCCCTGATCACTGAAACAGCCCTCTTCGGCGAGCGGGTGCTGCAGCGGCGGCGCCGGGAGAAACCAACCGAGGCCGACGATGCCGGCTACCGGGACCTGTCCGAGCTACGCATTGGCGCGCCGGTGGTTCATATAGACCATGGCGTTGGCCGCTATCAGGGCCTGGAAACCATTACCGTTGAAGGCGAAGCCAGCGAATTCCTGATGCTGGAATACGCCGGCGGCTCGAAACTCTATGTACCGGTTTCCAGCCTGCATCTGATTTCCCGCTATACCGGTTCGGATACTGATCACGCGCCTTTGCACAAGCTGGGCACGGATCGCTGGAGCAACGCCAAACAAAAGGCTCTGGAGAAAATCCGCGATACTGCGGCGGAACTACTGGATGTCTACGCGCGCCGGGAGGCCCGCAAGGGCTTTGCCTTTGAAGACCCCAAAGAAGCCTACCGTGCCTTCGCCGCCGGTTTCCCCTTTGAGGAAACCCCGGACCAGCAGGCGGCCATTGAGGCTGTGTTCGAGGACATGGTCAGTGAAAAACCCATGGACCGCCTGGTCTGTGGCGATGTTGGCTTCGGCAAGACCGAAGTGGCCATGCGCGCTGCCTTCATGGCGACATACTCCGGCAAGCAGGTCGCTGTGCTGGTGCCTACCACCCTGCTGGCGCAGCAGCATTACGAATCCTTCCGCGACCGCTTCTCGGATACCGCCGTCCATGTCGAGCTACTCAGCCGTTTCCGGAGCGGCGGGCAAACCACCAAAGCGATGGCCGCCATCGAAGCCGGCAAAGCCGATATTGTTATCGGCACACACAAGCTGCTCCAAGGTGACATCAAGTTCAAGAATCTGGGCCTGGTGATCATCGATGAAGAACACCGGTTCGGCGTCCAGCAGAAAGAACGTCTGAAGGCCCTGCGTGCCGAGGTGGACATGCTGAACCTGACCGCCACGCCGATCCCCCGCACCCTCAACATGGCCATGGGGCACCTGCGGGATCTGTCGATCATCGCCACGCCCCCCGCGCGACGCCTGTCGGTAAAAACCTTTGTGCGACAGCGGGACGAGGCCATGGTCAAAGAAGCCATCCTGCGGGAGGTACTGCGAGGCGGCCAGGTGTACTTCCTGCACAACGATGTGGCCACCATCGAGAAAACCGCCGAGGATCTGCGCCAACTGATCCCGGAAGCACGCGTGGGCGTTGCCCATGGCCAGATGCGCGAGCGCGAGCTGGAACAGATCATGTCGGACTTCTATCACAAGCGCTTCAACGTGCTGGTGTGCACCACCATTATCGAAACCGGCATCGACATTCCCAGCGCCAACACCATTATCATCGAGCGCGCGGACAAGTTCGGGCTGGCACAGCTGCACCAGCTCCGCGGCCGTGTCGGGCGCTCTCACCATCAGGCCTACGCCTATCTGCTGACACCACCACCCCGGTCCATCACCGCCGACGCGAAAAAGCGCCTTGAAGCCATCTCGGAAGCGCAGGACCTGGGTGCCGGCTTCATGCTGGCCACCCACGACCTCGAAATTCGCGGCGCCGGGGAGTTGCTGGGAGAAGAGCAAAGCGGCCAGATCGAAAGCATTGGTTTTACGCTTTACATGCAGCTACTGGACGAAGCCGTGGAAGCAATACGCGACGGCAGAACGCCTAATGCCGAGTTGCCGCTGAGCCACGGCACGGAAATGAACCTTCGCATACCAGCGCTGATCCCCGAGGATTACCTGCCCGATGTCCACAACCGGCTCATGCTTTACAAGCGAATCGCCAGCGTGAACGACAAAGATGGATTAAAAGAACTTCAGGTTGAAATGATCGACCGCTTCGGACTATTACCGGAACCGGCAAAAAACCTGATTCGACAGTCCGAGCTCCGAATCCACGCGGAAGCCCTGGGAATCGTGAAGGTGGACGCCGGAAAAGAATGGGCCAGGCTGGAATTCGGCAGTTCTACGCCAGTGGATCCGCTGGTTCTGGTTAAAAAAGTGCAATCCTCGCCAGACCAGTATCGGCTGGAAGGCGCCAACAGTTTCCGTTTCCGGCTGAAGGATGCCTCAACCAGTGGTAAACTCGACGGCATTTCCGACATGCTGGGGCAGCTGGCCTCCTGAAACAACCGGTTCAGCGCCCCCTGATGATCACAGGAACATTGGAGCAATGCCCTTGCGAACGCCCGGTAAACCGTTGTACGGAACACGCGCCCTATTTCTGGCGGCCCTGCTGGCCCTGTCACCCTGGGTGTCAGCCCAGGAATCATCCGGGCCCGCCGCAGGCGCAACATCCGAAGAACAGGGACGCGACAACGCTGCGTCACAGGCCCAGCCTCCCCGTGAAGACTACTACCGGGCTGAGTTCGTAATCCTCGAAAGGATCGTCGATCCGGCCGATGTCAACGAGAAAATGGCCAACCGAATTCCAGAGCCGACCAACCTGGACATCACCGAAATACTTCGAGCCGTGGATCGCAACGGAACCGCGGAAACCACCCGACAGTTGGTCCCGCGAAGCCAGCTTCACCTGCGGACAGCCGCCAACCGACTGGAAAACAGTGGCCGCTTCCGGATACTCCTGGCCACAGGGTGGTACCAGTCTTTCCCCCCTGACTTTGACGGAGAACCCCTGAAGGTCGCTATTGGCGATTGGCTGGCCGATGCCGGGCTCCGGGAAGTGGAAGGCCATATCACCATCGATCGACAACGCTATCTCCACGTGGATGTCCACCTCAACCACTGGCAGCCCCTGTCATTGCAACAGACCACGCTCAGCCAGAGTTCAGACGAAGCAGCGACGGCAAGCGGTAACAATCAGCCAATGGACGACGGTGCTGGGCAGGAAGCTACGGGCAATGACCAGCCTGCCCTCGAAAACGATGAAGCCCGGGACTCGCTGGCCTCAATGGCAACGGGTGGCGACATTGCAAGAGCAGATCAGACGCAGGTTTCCAGCGCCAGTCAGCCAAAGGCGGAGTTAATCACCTGGATACGGGAAACACGCCGCATGCGCAGCGAGGAAGTCCATTTCCTCGACTCCCCCACCATTGGCGTGCTGGTGTTTTTCAAGAAGGTTGAGGAGTAAGGGCTCCAAGCCCGCCAATGGCGATTTCGAGGATCCGCTTGACGCCGGACATGCCCTGGTCGATAGCGACCTCGATCTCAGTCATCGTTATGATGTGATCCGACTTCCCTGCCGCGCGGTTAACCACCAGCGCCAGGCACACGTAATTCACCTTCAGTTCAGCCGCCAGAGCCGCTTCCGGCATTCCCGTCATACCGACAAGGTCACAGCCGTCCCGCTCAAGGCGACGTACTTCCGCTGCGGTCTCCAGCCTGGGCCCCTGTGTTGCACCGTAAACACCGAAATCCGAGAACGAACAACCCACTGTACGAGCTGCATCAATCAACAGCGCCCGGGCCAACTCTGAATATGGGAAGGTGAAGTCAATGTGCGTGGTTTCCTCCAACTCGCCCTCAAAGAACGTACTCGCCCTGCCCCAGGTGTAGTCAATGATCTGATCGGGAATCACGATATGGGCAGGCCCCATATCGGCATGGATCCCGCCAACCGCATTAACACCGACCACCGTACGTACTCCCGCCTGCTGGAGCGCATGGAGATTGGCGCGATAGTTCACCTGATGCGGAGGAATACGGTGAGGGTTTCCGTGGCGAGACAGGAACACCACCGGCTGATCCCCGAGCAGGCCGTCCACCAAAACCGACGACGGCTCACCCCAGGGCGTGTCGACAACCCGCTCACCCGTGATTTCCAGCCCAGACAACGTCGTGAGCCCGGTTCCCCCGATGATTCCCACGGGGGCAACTTGGTTATTCACACCCATGATCAGTCCCCGTCCGCCTGGTTACTATCGCCACGTGTTTCCGAAGAGTGTTCGCTTCCAGAAACAGGCGCACGTCCCTGTTCAACATCTTCGTCAACGGCCTCATCTGACGAATCCGAATCGCTACGACCTTTTGCCGGCTTGCCGTTCGACGCGACACGCACCCCGTCAGGCAGGTGAAGCGTGCGGGTCGGAAAGGCAACTTCGGCACCATGGCTTTCAATGATCTCGCTAATCCTCAGCAGTACGTCCTGCTTGACCTCATGAAACCTCACCCATTCGATGGTCTTGGTAAAGGTATAAACCATGATATCCAGCGACGAGTCGTTAAAGGCCAGGAAATTCACGATCAGGGTCTGGTCCTGGTCGATGTCCTCGTGGTTCTCCAGCATGGACCGGATGTCCGCCACAACCTCAGTCATGCCACTGACATCCACGTAGCGTATACCAATGGTTTCAGAGATACGGCGGTTGTGCATGCGCGAGGGGTTTTCTACGGCAATGGTCGTAAAGGCAGCATTCGGCACGTAGAGCGGGCGCTTGTCAAAGGTGCGAATCGTAGTCAGCCGCCAGCCGATGTGCTCCACCACGCCCTCGATATTACGATCGGGAGAGCGAACCCAGTCGCCGACCTTGAATGGCCTGTCCAGATGGATAATGAACCCGCCAAAAAAGTTGGCCAGCAGATCCTTGGCGGCAAAGCCCACAGCGATACCACCAACACCACCAAAGGCCAGCACCCCGGATATGCTGTAACCAAGGGATTGCATGGCAATCAATACCGCGGTGATGATAACAACGGTCCGGGACAGCTTGCTCACCGCATTGACCGTGGTGTAATCCATCGGCTTTTTCATCTTCAGCGGAGAAGCGAGAATCTGCTCCCCCTGTTTGATCAGCCGAAGCAGCGTCCAGACCAGCAGGAAAACAAAGCCAATCTGCAAAATGGTTTGATTGACTGAAAAGATTTCGGCTTCCGAGTAGTGGTGAGCAACCTCTGCCGCCCAATACACACCCTGCAGCCAGACGAACGCGACCACTGGCTTCCGCGCAGCGTGAAGCAGTGCGTCGTCCCAGAGGTTGTCGGTTTTCTGGAAACGTCGTTCGACGGCGCCCACGATGAAACTCGCAATGTAGGCCACCACCGCGGTGCCAGCCACCAGAGCGAAAACCACGAGCCCCACTCGCCAGCTCTCTGACAGCAGATTCCAGTCCTGAATCCAGGTATTGAGTATGGAAGGTGCTTCTTCGATCATCGTTTCCCTCGGTTTGATGACAACCGGTTTAGTGACAACCGCCGGCGCTATCGTATCGTGACGGGCAGGCCCGGCGAGACACGGTCGTATAGGTCAGCAACGTCGGCATTCCTCATGCGTATGCAACCATGTGAGCGCGGAACGCCCATGGGTTCGGCATCCGGTGTGCCGTGAATGTATATGAACCGACGAAAACTATCGACCCCGGAGCCCCGATTTCTCCCCGACTCAAGCCCACATAACCAGATAATTCTGGACAGTATCCAGTCACGTTCGGGAAACTGACGCGCCAATTGTTCGGAATAAACCTCCCCGGTGGGCCGGCGGGCGATGAATACGGTATTCAGGGGAAGGCCATCACCCACCATCGCGCGCACGTAATGCCGGCCCGTGGGCGTGCACCCACTGCTCTGGCGCTCACCGGGGCCATTAAGTGCCGTCGAAACGGGATAGGAGAGAGGCTTTGATGTGTCGCCAGGAAACAGTGTCAGCGTTTGCGCATTGAGACTGATCTCGATTCCGGGAACAGGTATGGAAACAGAATTACGTGGCATGCGGCGTCAGGCTCCCGGTGAACAAACCAACCGGAAGCCTAACCGAGAGCGAGCGACTCAGGCAACCGAGGTTTTATGGGCAGGTGGCACCAGCATGGCGTCATCAGCCTGCATACCTGCCGCCAGGAAGGGCACAAGTCGTGCTGCAATTTCCTGGACCGTGGTTTCCACACCCAGCTTGTTCTGCAGAATATCCCGCAGGGCATCACTGCTGGACATGGTAAATGCTGTCGCACCAAGCATGAACTGAATGCGCCAGTAGCGGTCGACCGCGGACAATTGCGGCGTCGCTTCCTTGAGCAGGCGCATAAAGCGGCTGAACGGCTGGCTATATTCCTGCTCAAGAAATTTCCGAAGATGGCCTTGGGACTGCGTATAGGCCAGGCCGAGCAAACGCATGAATATGGAAATACCTTTTTCATTGCGCTGCGGCATGCGTACTGCGCTTTCAGTTAGCGCCCATAGAGTCTGGTTCAACGTTGGCGGTTCGCCGTCGCATTTCGCCTCCAGATCATCGAACGCATCCTCCAGCGTGGCGGAGAATGGCGTCAGGAAGCGGGCAAACACCGCATGGATCAGGGCGTTTTTAGAACCAAAGTGGTAATTGACAGCAGCGAGATTTACCTTAGCCTTACTGGTAATCATGCGAAGGGAAGTTTCGGAGAAACCCCGCTCGGCGAAGAGCTCTTCCGCTGCATCAAGAATTCGGTCAACCGTATCAGACTGAGCCATTTTATTATCAGTGCCTCTAAGCAAACGTCTGTTTGAAACATACGTTTGACCGGCAGCTATGTCAAGCTCTGTCCCCCGGCTCTGCAGCTACCGATGACCAGCCCCGGTCAATGGCCTGCTGGTGCCCCTCGAAAAAAGCCTGCTGAGCCCGGCCGTAAGCTTTCTCAGCCTCCAGAAGATAGATCAGATAAAGACGGATATGTTCCCGCCGGGTCAGGTTCCGAGCCAATACCCGCCGTTCGGATAATGCCAGCAGTTCACTGAACCGGGTCGCTTTCAGAGCCGAGTTAAACTCAGCCATACGAGCACACTGCCACACCAGCCCCTCTTTCCCTTCCAGGTGTTCGATGTGCTTGCGTGCGTCGCGAATCATCCTCTGACGGCGGATGACCAGATCCAGATACGAGGGCCGCGACGTATAAAGGCGGCGAACACCTGGCACTCCCAGTAGCAGGATGATGACAAAGGCACCAAAACCACCGCCGGCAATCCACGCTGGCACAAAGCCGGTCATACCGCTGAGAAAAACCACCGCCGCCAACAACGCACCAAACAGCCAGATGTCACGATTGCGCCGGGCCGCAGCAAGCGTGTAATTATCCGGCCAGTCAGGCAGAGCCAACAAGTCGAAATCTAGCAGCAACACACGGTCGCACTGGCGCAGCATCAAACGAAGCTTACGTTGACGCGACTCCGCCAGGGTTTTTTCGATGTTCTGAGGGCTCTCACCCGTCGACGATTCCTTAACAGACTCATCGCTCGCTGGAATGTCGTCAGTCTCAAGCCGGCCAGCAGAGGCCGTTGCACCCCGCTCGGGGCGGTTGGCAGGAACTTCAGCACCAGTAGCAGCACCGGCCACCCGCCCCGCATCACCCGTTTCCGGATGAGGGTCCGCGGGCCTCCCCCTACGCAGCAAGGGCTCTCCTCCACGCGCGGTATCGATGGTTCTCTGACGTACGTTTTCGTTCTCTGCCATGGTTGATTGTCCGTCATGGATCACCGGGCCAATAGCTGTCATCGACACCCTGCCCTTACCGTTTATCGGCCAACGGCCCGGATCCTTGAGTCACAGAGACATGCCTGAGCGTGCCTGAGCATACCTGAGATGGTCACGATGGCTTGGCACCGACCCACAGGATCGCTATCCTTGCGACCATCAAGTGTGGCCCTATACGGCTACAGACACCAGTCGTCGAGGTTGAGACATGTTTACAGGCATTGTTCAGGGTATTGCCATCGTTGACGAGATTTCTGCCGTGCCCGGTCTGAGCACCTTCAGCATCCGCTTTCCGGAAAATCAGGCTCACAACGTGACCATTGGTGCGTCAGTGTCCATCGACGGCACCTGCCTGACGGTAACGCGACAGGAAGGCCAAAATCTTTATTTCGATGCCATGCAGGAAACGCTGCGCCTGACCACCCTGGGAAAGCTGAAGCCAGGGGATCGCATCAATTTCGAACGTGCGGCCCGGATAGGCGACGAAATCGGCGGGCACCTCCTCTCCGGCCACGTGCACACCACGGCCGATATCGTCGCGATCGACCGCCCCGAGAACAATTGCACCATCGAATTCGAGGTGCCGCAGGCATGGGCTCGCTATATCTTTCCCAAAGGCTACATCGCCATCAACGGCGCCAGCCTGACCATTGGCGACGTCAATGATAATCGCTTCAACGTTCACCTGATCCCCGAGACCCTGCGGGCAACCACCTTTGCCGATATGACGGTCGGCGACCGGGTTAACATCGAGATCGACAGTCAGACCCAGACCATCGTTGATACGCTGGCACGCATGGGTTACGACCGGCCACCCTCCTGAACAGAGGCTTCGAACACCACAAACTTTGGGTCTGCATCGAGTTGTCGCACCTGGCCAAAGTAGTGACGGAGACTGCGGTGATAACCCAGGTGCCGATTCCCCACCAGCAACATACATCCGCCAGGGGACAGGTGCCGAGCCACCTGACTGAAGAGACGAAGGGCAATATGGTCACCGACCACACCGCCTTCATGAAATGGCGGGTTTAACAGCACCAGATCATAACGGTCAGCCGCCTCCGGAATACCATCACTGTGATAAAAGCTCGCGACAGCGTCCGGGAAAGCCGTCAGGATATTTTGACGTGCGCTGGCAACCGCCTGACTGGAAACGTCCGCGAACGCAATCTCAAGCGCCGGATTACGGGCCAGGGCCGTCAGCCCAAGCACACCGTTTCCGCAAGCCAGATCCAGTACCCGTGCTCCAGGGGCGAGATCCGCAATCTTCCGCTCAATGACCGGCAGCAGCAACCGCGAACCGATATCCAGCTTTGCTCTGGCGAACACCGCTGGCATACCCGATAGCTCGTACCGGGACGACAACCTGTATCCCCGCCAGAAATCCGGCCACTCCCGCAACGTATCCTCACCCCGGGCGGCAACCACCACCCTCGCTTTTTTGCGCGCGGGACAGACTTCCCGGGTGTTGACCAGTTCCCCAAACACATCAGCGCTGTGTGACGGCAGGTGCTTGATCATGCCACCGGCAATCAGCTTGCCTTCGGGTGCCAGAACGCTGTTCACCCACCGCAACAGGCACGCCAGGTAGTCCAGTTGCCGGGGAATCCTCATAACAACAAGATCGAAGGGCCCTTCCGGCAGCTCCAGCCAGCTCTTTGGTGCCGGAATAGACAGATCGGCCGGAGCATTAATAACCAAGGATTCAGAGAGGAGACAGCTATCGGCAAAGGAAACAGGGAAGAAAGGCGCCAGACCCAGGGTCAAAGCCCCAAACTGGTCGTCAATGATCAACACCCGTGGGTGGCTCTGCGGCGTGCAACGCCCCAGAACCTGCTCCAGCAACTGCTCATCAGCGGCGTCCCAGGCCCGAAGGGTGTGGCCTCCACCGGGGCGTTTCAGGGGCAAGCGCCCGCCACTGAATGTTAGAACCTCACTTGTCATTTTAGGCATCCGCATCGTCATTCAGAAAACTGCGGACATTCTAGGCTGATTACTCTAGAAATTAACCCTACTCTGAAAGAACGATTTCAGGTTGCTCCGTTTGTTGTGGTAGCAAACCTTCTTGCCCCTCACCCCAGGGGCTTTTTTATGCCCGAAAAAAACCGCTATTTTGGCGTCGCATTGATGCTTTCGATAAACGCAGGCGACAGAACGTCGATGACGGGGCGCTGGCCGCCGCTGAACTCAGGGGCGGGCTGTGCAGGCTCCGAAGCAAGGATGCCCGGCTGTTCGGACCAGTGCAGGATATCCAGCTTACCATCGTGCCTCTCCACCAGCGCCGTACAGTGTTCCACCCAGTCACCGTCGTTGCAGTAGAGTCCTTCCTGACTGCGCAGAAAGCCAGCGGAGTGGATGTGACCACATATAAAACCGTCATAGTGTCCGCGTTCTGCCGCCGTCAGAGCAGCCAGTTCGAAGCGTCGAATGAATGACCGCGCCTTGCCGATACGGCTTTTGACCCAGGCCGCCAGGGACCAGTATGGCTTGCGGCGTAAGCGCCGCCAGGCATTGAACCAGCGGTTCAGGCGCAGCAGAAGGCCATGAGCCCTATCGCCTACCAGCAGCATCAAGGGGCTGCAGCGCACCACCTGATCAAACTGGTCGCCATGGCAGACCACGAACCGGCGACCGTCCGCCGTCGTGTGAATGGCTTTTTGCTTCAACTCGATACCTGCCAACGTCTGGCCGCAGAAGTGCCGCAGAAATTCATCGTGATTGCCAGGCACATAAACCACCCGCGTGCCGGCAGCGGCAATAGCCATAAACCGCCTCACAACCGCCTGATGGCTTTCCGGGAAGTGCACCCGCCGTTGCATAGCGATCAGATCAACGATATCCCCGACCAGGTACAGGGTCTCACAGCTAACGTTGTCGAGAAAATCCAGAAGGTAGTCCGCCTGACAATCGGCGGATCCCAGGTGAACATCGGAAATGAAAACGCTCCGGTACTGATGCATCGGCTTCCCCCACCGGCCTGCTCAAGGATTATTCATACCTTGTCCGATGGCAATGACGACCGTATGACAGCCAGACGACAATTCAGTGACGGCGGGCGCTCCACACCGTGAAGCGTCGGTCGCCGGCGATCGTCTTGACCGGCCCGACGTGACGACGGATCAGTGCTTCATAGGGAAGAAACGTGTTCGCCACCAGGCGCAACTCACCGCCGGGCTCCAGGTGCTTTGCCACACCCTGCAGGAACCGCTCAGTCATGGATGTATCGGTACGGATACCGGTATGGAATGGCGGATTAGTGACAACTGCAGCGTAGCGGCCGTCGACGCCGGACAACCCGTCGGAGGCGTGAATCAAGCCATCCACGCCCGCCTCCCGGTAGGTCGCACGAGCACAGGCAACGGCCTGGAACTGCACGTCTACGCCGTCGACCGGAAAAACGCCCTGCTCCGTGGCTCGTTGGTGCAACTGCAACCAGGTGCCGATAACACCTGCGCCGCAGGCAAAATCCAGCACGGGTCCTTTTTCCAGCGGTGAGTCAGCAAGGGTTTGCAACAGCATGGCGGTACCATCATCCAGCTCACCGTCACTGAATATACCCGGCAAGCCGGCCATCCTGAAGCCAACTCCCTCGCACTCAACCGGATGCCACTGAAGCCAACGTTGAAGGTCAAACACTGGGCGCCTGGGCAGGCTATCGGCTTGCCAGACCTGGCAGTGGCGGGCACTGTCTGCCTTCGATGCTTGCGGTGCAAACTCCTTCAGCTGCTTCACAGCGCCTGCAATACCTTCTTTCTTTTCGCCCACCAAGACCAGTCGAGCACCTTCGGCCGCCAGCCAAAGTGCCAACTCAAGCCTTACCGACAACTCAACTCGGGCCTTGGGGAGGAACACCACCAGGGTATCGGCCATGCCCGATGACAACTCCGGCGCATCATAGCCAAAAGCCGCCGTCCAGCCACTGACGGCCAGCAGTTGTTGGTAATTGCCAAAGTGTTCGGAAATCGTCAGTCCCCGGTCCGGCAACCGGGGAAGCAACGCGGGATCGACCATGCCAATAATGGCCAGGCGACCACGCAACAGATTCTGGTTCTTGAGCAGGACTTCGTGGGAATTAGGCAGTGCAGACATTGATCAGCGTATCCCGGCGTTCGTATCAGGCGGGATACTCTAACCGGAATTGAGCCCTGAGTCTTGGCCCGGGCGGTCAGAAACCGGCAGATTACAACTCCGGCCTCCTACTTGTAGCGGGCAACCGTGTTGGCTCGCAAAGCGTCTTCTGGCGACATACCCCAATCTTCCACTGATTCCGGCTGCGGCGTCGTTTCACTGGTGCGGCGACGAGCCTGGGTGGACTGCGTCGTTTTGCGCTGACTCATGGCACTGAGCGCTTTTTGAACGATCTCTCGCATGGTTAACCTCCTGATATGTTACGAATTCAGTGTAACAATCCTTCAGGAGGTTAACTGTGATGACGTGCCGGGTCAGAAAGTGACGCCTGTCACGAATAATTGACACAATTTGACATTTTTTGCGTCAATTTTTATGGCGACCCGCACGGACCGGCCTCAACACCAGTTCATCAATGCTGTTTTGTTTGACTGCCTCGTGATCGGCCTCGGAGCTAATGGACAGCCCCATATCCCGAAGGATGCCGTCGGCCACGTCGTAGACGAATCCGTGCACGGTCAACGCCTGCCCACGACGCCAGGCCTCCTGCACAATGTTGTTTTGACAGACATGGCCAACCTGCTCCACCACGTTCAACTCGCACAGGCGGTCCACGCGGTCCTGATCGGTCGCCAGGCCATCAAGAATGCCCTGGTGTTTGTCTCGAACGTCCTGAACATGCCGCAACCAGTTCGAAATCACGCCAAAGCCCTCATTGTTCAGGGCCGCCTTAACTCCCCCGCAGCCATAATGACCAACGACGAGGACATGCTTGACCTTAAGCACGTCAACGGCGAACTGAAGTACCGATAGGCAATTGAAGTCTGTGTGTACCACCACATTGGCCACGTTTCGGTGCACAAACAGCTCACCAGGCATCAGGTCAACAATCTGATTGGCCGGTACCCGACTGTCCGCGCAGCCAATCCAGAGGTACTCTGGTGCCTGCTGGTTGGACAGGCGGTCAAAAAACTGGGGGTCCTGGCTCTTGATGCCATCGGCCCAGGCCTTGTTATTGTCCAGCAAATGATCAAGCTGCCCCATCAAACCTCCTCCTAATGATCAACATTGCCCAGAATTGAACGGCAATCCGCGACATAAATCAATCATCAACTGGTCTGAGTCAGGTCGGAGTCGTGATGTTCGTGCATGGTGCTCTGAGCCAGATCCAGTAGCTCTCGCAACGCCACGGAAAACATCGCATATTCCGGTTCACGCACCCCTTTGAGTTCCGTCAGCATGGACTTCCAGCGGCTTATCATGGTGCTGTGCCGCGCCATCCAGTTATCAACAGCACCGCTGACATCCCCAGGCTTGGCAGCCAGCCTGAGTACACCCGTGGTCAACGCCCTCTGTTGCCAATCCAGGTCCTCACGGAAACTCTCCCTCGCAAGGGCCTGCCAGTGAGACGCGGGCACCAGGGCAGCAATGGCGTTGGCAAACCAGTTCAGGTCCAGCTTGTCGCCGAGATCGTAATAGAGGTTGGCGACGGTTTTCAGAGGCATGCCCGTTGCCTCGCGGGCCTCGATGATGCCGAGAGACGAATAGAGGTAGCTGGTACCTGCCGCCACAGAGGCCAGATCTTCCGGCAAGCCAGACTCGACCAGTTCGTTATGGCGTTTTTTCCAATCAGCACAAGCCTGTTCGCCGAGATAATCCGGCAGGTCGGCCGTGATCTTCCAGACGCTGTCGGCGAAACGCTCCATATGGCTCTGAATACCAAGTTCTGCCCGGCGGTTGCGCAGCAGCCAGCGAACAGCTCGGCGAATCAGTCGCATCAGGTCACCCATCAGATCCATCTGAACCTTGGCCGGGATAAAGTAATCCAGGTATTCCACCTTGTCCCACCAAGTGTCCAGCCGGAAGACATCACGAGCGATGATCCAGGCCAACGCAATCGACGCCGCGTCGGCCCCGGTTGACTGCTTCAACCGCTCCACGAAGGTGATCCCCATGTGGTTGACCATGTCGTTGGCAATCTGCGTCGCAATGATCTCACGGCGCAATTGGTGCTCACCCAGCTCTTTGGAGAACTTGCGGGTCAGGTCCTGAGGAAACACCTTGTACATTTCCCCAGCCAACAGGGGCTCATCCGGCAAACTGCTGTCGATCAGGGTCTGCTTCAGATCCCCCTTGACGTAGGAAATCAGCACGGACAGTTCCGGACGGGTTAACCCTTTCTTGTCCAGCTTACGCTCGGACAGGGTTTCGTCGTCAGGCAGGAATTCCAGACTGCGATTCAGCTTGCCCTCGCTTTCCATGGTGTTCATCAGCCGGCGGTATTCTTCGAGCCGGGTAATGGCCCCCACACTGGCAATACTGATGGCCTGGGTCTGCCGATAATTGTTCTTGAGCACCAGGGCGGCCACATCATCCGTCATTTCCTCCAGCATGATGTTGCGCTGTTTATCCGTTAGATCCCCCATCGCAACCGCCTGGTTCAGGAGGATCTTCATGTTCACTTCGTGGTCGGAGCAATCCACACCGCCGGAGTTGTCGATGAAGTCGGTATTGAGCCGGCCGCCGCGTAGCGCGAACTCGATACGCCCGAACTGCGTCAGGCCCAGGTTCCCACCTTCGCCCACAATCTTGCAGCGCAGCTCAGAACCGTTGATACGAACCGCATCGTTGGCCTTGTCCCCAACGTCCCCGTGGGACTCGCCCTGACCCTTGACGTAGGTTCCAATGCCACCCACCCAAAGCAGGTCAGCCTGGGCCTTCAGAATGTGGGTAATCAACATGTTGGGCGGCACCCGGTCGGATTTAATCCCCAGTAGTTTCTTCATTTCCGGGCTGACTGGAATGGATTTGGCGCTGCGATTAAAGATGCCACCACCTTTGGAAATCAGGCTGGTGTCGTAATCAGTCCAGGACGAGCGTGGTAGCTCGAACAAACGCTTACGCTCTTTGTAGCTTTTCGCCGCGTCCGGCGCCGGATCGATAAAAATATGCACATGGTTGAAGGCGGCGACCAACTTTGTCTTTTCCGATGAAAGCAGGCCGTTGCCGAACACGTCTCCCGCCATATCACCGATACCGATGGCGGTGAACTCATCCAGGGCCGGGTTGATGCCCAGCTCGCGGAAATGGCGTTCCACGGACACCCAGGCACCACGGGCGGTTATGCCCATTTTCTTGTGGTCATAACCGTTGCTGCCACCGGAGGCAAAAGCATCCCCCATCCAGAAGCCATACTCTGCCGCCAGACCATTGGCGATGTCCGAGAAGGTTGCAGTCCCCTTGTCCGCAGCCACAACCAGGTAATGGTCATCCTCATCGTGACGAATCACCGACGCTGGCGGCTGGATACCGGCGTCCACCAGGTTGTCGGTAATGTCCAGCAGGCCACGGATGAACGTTTTATAGGCCTCGATACCCTCGGCCTGGAAGGCCTCGCGATCCGACATGTCCGGAAGGCGTTTAGCCACGAAACCGCCCTTGGCACCGACTGGCACGATCACCGCGTTCTTGACCTGCTGGGCTTTCACCAGCCCGAGAATCTCGGTGCGATAGTCCTCGAAACGGTCGGACCAGCGCAAGCCCCCTCGGGCCACCTTGCCACCACGCAGATGCACGCCCTCAACCCGCGGTGAGTAGACGAAAATCTCGAACATGGGCATGGGCAGCGGCATATCCGGAATGCGGGAGGGGTCGAATTTCACACTGATATAGGGCTTTGTCTTACCTTCGCCGTCGGGCTGGTAATAGTTGGTACGCAGGGTAGCCTGCATCAGTTCCAGGAACAGGCGCAGGACCCGGTCTTCACTCAGGTTCTCTACCTCATCCAGCCCGGCGTTGAACTCGATCTCAAGCTTCTGTTGCGCAGCCGCACTTTTGCCCTCGCTCTGGTAACGCTCCGGATTGAAGCGCACCTCAAAGAATTCCAGCAACAACCGCGTCAGGTCCACATGGTTGACCAGGGTGTTGGAGATAAAGGTCTGGCTGTTGGAAAAGCGGATCTGACGCATGTAACGGGCGAAGGTCCGCAGCAAGGCGATCTCCCGCCAGCTCATGTAGGAGGACAGCAGCAGCCTGTTGAAGGCGTCATTCTCGGCATCGCCGTACCACACGCGACGGAACAGATCCTCGAAAATAGGCCGGATACGATGGATATCCACCACTTTCCCACTGTGCGCCTGCAGGGTGAAGTCGTGTATCCATACGGTCTTGCCTTTCCGGTCACTGACTTCAAAGGGGTGCTCGCCGATCACCCGGAAACCCAGATTGTCGAATATGGGCATCACATCGGACAGCGGTAGCGGCTCATCCGGGTAGAAAAGCTTAAAGTGAAGCGTACTCTCATCCTCTTCCAGAGCCCGATAGAAGCTCATGGTGAGATGCTTTTCCTCAGCTGCGCCGGAGATATGCTCAAGATCAATGGCAGCACGCCGGGGCGAGAACATGTCTTTGTAACTGGCAGGGAAACCGCCAGAGTACACACGGAACATCTCGTTACCCTGCTCTTCGCCATAGGCCTCGGTCAGCGCTTCCAGCAGGCCATCACGCCAGGACTGTGCCAGCCCGATCACCTTGTCACGAATCTCGGAAATCGGAAGCTGCCGGTTTTCCACCTGGGGCACCCGTATCGTGAACTGCACCCGCGCCAGAACCGATTCGGAAAAGTGGGTCACAAATTCGATGTCTTCGGCACCCAGGGTCTCCAGCAACTCCTGTTCGACCTTCAGGCGCAACTCGGTGTTGTAGATATCCCGGGGGAAGAACGCCAGGCAGGTCACGAACTGGCCATACACGTCTTCCCGCATGAACAGCTCGATACGACGACGTTCCTGAATATAGAGAATGCTCTTGGCGACGGACAGCAGCTCGCCCGGCTCTATCTGGAACAGTTCGTCCCGGGGATACACCGTGAGGATCTGATCCAGTTCCTTGCCCGCGTAGTCATCACGCAGGAACCCCGACCGCCGCATGACCGTCTGGAACTTGCGGCGCAGCAGGGGAATTTCATCCGGGCGCTCGTTGTAGACCCGTGAGGTATACAACCCCAGGAAACGGCGCTCGCCGACCACCTCGCCCTTGCTGTTGAACTTCTTGACGGCGATGTAGTCCGGATAGGCCGGACGGTGAACCCGTGAACGCTGGGCCGACTTCGCGAAAATGAAGATATCATCGGTGCGGGTCATTTCATGCCGGGTGCGCTGTGGCAATTCATTGAGCCGAACGCGATCCGGGCGCTCGTTGTTCACCCGCAGGATGCCCAGTTCGGAATTCTCCACACGGCGGACCACCAACCCGCTCTTGTCCTTGGCGAAATCGTATTCGTCGTAGCCAAGGAAGGTGAAGTGGTCCTTGACCAGCCACGCCAGGAAGGCCTTCGCCTCTTCCTTTTCCTCCTCGTCGATACCGGCCGTGGTATTATCCAGCTCCCGGCTGATTTCATTGACTTTTTCAGTCACAATCGGGAAGTCACTGACCGCTATTCGGACTTCATGAAGAATGGTTTGCAGCACCTCTTCAAGCGATCTCAGGTCTTCCGGGCTGCTATGCCGGTCAATCTCCAGCACAATGAACGCCTCGTAGCTGGCATTGGCGGACTTCTTTTTCGGAGGATGCAGTTTTTTCAGTTTGCCCTGAGTGTCCCGCTCCACCTGAAGTATGGAGTGCTGAATCGAGTGGGTACCGATTTCCCGCTGGTTGATGGCAATTCGCAGGGAATCGATTAGAAACGGCATGTTCGGATGAAGAATAAAAATGACAGTATGCGTTGACTGCCAGCCATCACTTTCGAGGTCCGGATTGAACACGGACACAGGGGTTTCCTCGGCGGACCGTTTCTGAAGAAATTGCCAGGCCGCGAGGATAGCCCCATAGGTATCGGAAAATCGTCGACTTATAAGTTCTTCAAGAGGAATGTGAGCATAATGCTGCTTCGCGAATTCACTGATCTTTTTCGCTTCGGTTTTCGCTATTTTTTCAGCGAAAGCTTCGTCCAGCTGTTGGAAAAACTGTTCCTTGCTGGCGATCGTCAGCGCATTCATAGTCGACCTCTGTGAGTGTGAAATAAACGTAATCGGTGTACCGTCACATAAGCATAGTCAAAGCCTTGATTTTTGCCCCACAGATGCGAAAACTGCGGCATCTACTTACGCGAACCGTCTCTGCAGTAGGAGTGGACACCCCCCATGGCATTACAGCATACGTTTGGAGAGCTCAGGTCTCAGTTAGCAAAAAGGATTATTGGCCAGGAAAAACTGGTGGACCGTTTGCTGATTGCCCTGTTGGCCGATGGCCACCTGCTGGTTGAGGGCGCTCCCGGCCTGGCAAAAACCACCGCCATCAAGGCCCTCGCCGACCACCTCGAAGGCGACTTTCACCGTATCCAGTTCACCCCGGACCTGCTGCCATCCGACGTCACCGGCAGTGAGATCTACCGAGCCGAAACCGGGCAATTCGAGTTCCAGCATGGCCCGATCTTCCATAACCTGGTGCTGGCTGATGAAATTAACCGGGCTCCGGCCAAGGTACAGTCAGCGTTACTCGAAGCCATGGGCGAACGCCAGGTCAGTGTCGGCATGCGCACCTTCCCGCTGGATCGCCTGTTCATGGTAATGGCCACCCAGAACCCCATCGAACAGGAAGGCACCTACCCCCTGCCTGAAGCCCAGCTCGACCGGTTCCTGATGCATGTAGTGATTGACTATCCGTCCGCCGTGGCCGAAAAAGAGATTCTTCACCTGGCGCGCAACGACTACCGCCGTGGGCAGGTGGCCGCTGAAGTCCGCCTGACGGCCGACCAGGTTTTCGAAGCCCGGCATGCGGTTTCCGACATCTATATGTCAGAGCCCGTCGAGCAATACCTGCTGGCTTTGGTGCTGGCCACCCGTGACCCGGCGTCACTCGACCCGGAACTGGCCCGCTGGACTGCCTTCGGAGCCAGCCCACGAGGCACCATCGCGCTGGACCGCTGCGCCAGAGCCATGGCGTGGCTGGAAGGACGGGACTACGTCAGCCCGGACGATGTGAGGAACATTGCCTTCGACGTTCTTCGCCATCGTATTTTGCTGACCTTCGAAGCCGAAGCCGAAGGCCTGACTGCAGATGCTATTATCCAGCGCCTGATAGACCGCGTTCCGGTAACAGCCTGACACCGTGACCATGACGCCCGAAGAGCCAGCGACTCATATTCCCCTTTCCGGTCTCATTCGCCTGCAGGCAGATGCCCGCGCATTGAAGTTGCCTGCTGCGCGCCCGGTAAGATCCCGGCAGGCCGGCCTGCAACGCTCTCCCCGGCGCGGGCGGGGCATGGCCTTTGCTGAAGTGCGCCAGTATCAGCCCGGGGACGATATCCGCAGCATCGACTGGCGGGTGACCGCCCGACGGCAGTCGCCGCACACAAAGCTCTACGAGGAAGAGCGCGAGCGCCCCGTGCTCCTGCTTTGCGACCTCGGGCCTTCACTGTTTTTCGCCAGCACCGGTGCCTACAAACAGGTCCGCGGCGCCCAGATTGCCGGTATCCTGGCCTGGCTTGCCCTTTGGTCTGGCGATCAGGTGGGAGGAATCGTTTTCAACGGCAACGAACTCACCGTACAGCGCCCGGCGCGGCGCAAGAAATCGGTACTGCAGTTCCTCGACACCGTGGCAAGGCAGCAAAGAAGCACGCGCGACTCAAGCGCCGTTGCGGCCGCCGGCGTGGAAAACGCCACCCTGGATACCGCCCTGCGGGAAGCTCGCCGTGTGGCCCACACCGGTAGCCGCATTTTCGTCATCAGTGACTTCCTGACCATTACCTCAGAAACGTCGCGGCTACTCGGTTCACTGGCACGTCACAACACGGTCAGCGCACTGAGAGTTGTTGACCCATTGGAGCTGAAGTTACCTGAAAGCGGTCGTTTCGCCATTGCCGGCGAGGACGGACCGGTGTGGTTCGATAGCAGCAACCCCCGCTTCCAGAGGGCCTATGCAGACAAGGTTCGCCAGCATACAGAGGCCCTTGAGGAGTGCTTTCGAACGGCGGGTGTACAGCCCGCCAGCGTCATGACCGGCGATCAGCCAGCGTTGGCGTTGCAGGCACTGCTTGGCCCCCGGGGGCACATCGGATGACAGGAACCGCAAAGACCCCATGATGCAACAGGACCCACTGAGCCAGCTCAGAGACATTCACCTGCCACAATCCGGAGGCTTCTGGCCACCGGCGCCCGGCTGGTGGTTGCTGATAGCTATCGCAATTGCCCTGGGCATTCTGGCGTTTGTGCTGATCCGACGAAAACGGCGCAAAAACCGCTGGCTGAAAACCGCCATTACAGAATTGAACCGACTGGAGCAGGCCGCAACACCCAACAGCCAATGGTTCGGCGCGCTGAACGCTCTACTGAAACAAGCCGCGCGTATCCGCTACCCTGAACGCCTCCCGGAATCCCTGTCCGGCGAACCCTGGGTTCGCTTTCTTCTGGAAACCAGCCCGAAGGATCGCATTGCCTCACGCCCGGTGGTGGAAGCCATGGTGAACAGCAGTTGGCAACCAACCCCCGAGTGCCATACCAGTGATGCTGTCGCGTTCGCCCGTGTCTGGCTGGGAGGCCAAAAATGCTGAGCCTTGCGTTTCCATGGGCCCTGCTACTGGCTCTGGTGCCCCTGATAATCCGTTTACGCAAACGCAGTGCTCAGACTGTGGAGGCACCTGTTTTTCCGGTCGGGCATTGGTTATCGGACCTGCCGGGTGTCAGCCGTAGCGGCAGCCACGCCCCCCTTTGGCAGCAACTGGCACTGTTGCTGATCTGGCTGCTGCTGGTCGTGGCCCTGGCGCGCCCCCAACACGTCGGCGAACAGGTACAGTTGCCGGTCAGCGGTCGTGACCTGCTTCTGGCAGTGGATATTTCCCCGTCAATGGACGAACAGGACATGGTCATCCAGGGCCGCAGCATAAACCGACTACAGGCGGTGAAGCGCGTGCTGGATGACTTTATCCAGCGCCGTGAAGGTGACCGCCTGGGGCTGCTGTTGTTCGGTACGGAACCCTATATCCAGGCGCCGCTGACCTTTGACCTCGCCACCGTTCGCACGCTGCTGCATGAAGCCGGTATCGGCATGGCCGGGCGGGCCACGGCCATCGGCGACGCCCTTGGTCTGGCGGTCAAACGCCTTCGTGATCGCCCCCAGGAACAACGCGTGGTGATCTTGCTGACCGATGGCGCCAACACCGCTGGTGAGATCGCGCCGGACAAGGCGGCGGAGATTGCAAAAGCCGCTGGCGTACGCATCTACACCATCGGGATTGGTGCCGAAACCATGGTTCAGCGTGGGCTGCTCGGCTCGCGCCGGGTCAACCCATCCCGCGACCTCGATGAGGGTTTGCTGACGCGAATTGCCCAGCAGACCGGCGGTGAGTACTTCCGGGCCCGCAGTCTGCCCGAGCTGGAACTGATCTACGAAAGCATCAACCAGCTCGAACCCATCGAACTGGAAGGCAAACACTATCGACCGGTGACTGAACTGTACGTCTGGCCCGCCGGAATTGCCGTCCTGATCTGGCTGCTACTCCAGAGCGCCAGAGTGGCCAGCAACCGGCTTGAGACCAGAAACAACGCACGGGGAGGGAATCATGGCTGATTTTCACTTCCTGCGCCCACTGTGGCTGCTGTTACTTCTTGTCGCCCTTGTCCTGCCGTTGGTATTCAAACGCGTCCGCCAGAGCGACAGTGGCTGGAGCCGCGTGATACCGCCGCAACTGCTGCGCCCACTGATCAGTCAGTCTGGCGCAGCGGGCGGTCAAAAACGCTCGCCCGTATTGCCGGTCGTTGCCGCCCTCGTGGTGCTTGCCGTTGCCCTCGCCGGCCCGTCGTGGCGCAAGGCGCCCACGCCACTGCAACAACAGAATGACAGCCTCGTTATCGTGCTGGACCTGTCGCTGTCAATGCTTTCTACCGATGTAACGCCCGACCGCCTGACCGTGGCCAAGCGCAAGATTCGCGATATTCTGAAAGCACGGGAGGGAAGCCTGACCGCCCTGGTGGTCTATGCCGCGGACGCTCATGCGGTCACACCGCTGACGGATGACAGCAATACCATCGAGGGCATGCTGGAGGTACTCGAACCGGTGATCATGCCCGCTGCAGGAAACCGAACCGATCTCGGCATACAACGTGGCCTTGACCTGCTGGAACAGGGCGCCCCGGGGACGGGGCGACTGTTACTGATTGCAGACAATGTGGACGAGCGTTACCTTCCTCGCATCAGCGATACCCTGACGGGCAGTCGGTTCGCGCTCAGCACCCTGACCGTTGGTACTTCAGAGGGTGGCCCAATACCGCTGGCACGCCAAGGATTCATTCGTGATGGCGGCGACATCGTGATTACCCGTGCGGACCCCGCAGGCATGGCGGAACTGGCGAAAAGCAATGGTGGAGACAGTCATAGCCTGACCATTACGGACGAGGACATCCGCAGCCTGGAGCTGCGCCCCATTGACTCGGACAACTGGCAAGACAGCGAGCGCGACCTGACGGTCAACCGCTGGCAGGATGATGGCTACTGGCTATTGTGGCTGGCCGCGCCACTGGCATTGCTCGGCTGGCGTCGCGGTGCCATGGTGGCGGTACTGCTAACACTTTTGCCCCTCACCCCACGTCCCGCAATGGCCATGGACTGGGACGCCCTTTGGTCCCGGGAGGATCAGCGTGCGCCCGCGCTGATCGAAGAAGACCCGGAACAGGCAGCCAGGATTCTCGACAATCCCCAGTGGCGTGGTAGCGCACTCTATCGCTCAGGTGACTATGAGTCCGCAGCGGGCGCGTTCGCCAGCGAAGACACGCCCAGGGCAAGCTACAACCGCGGCAACGCCCTGGCCCGTGCCGGCAAGCTGGAAGAAGCCCTCGAGGCCTACGAGAATGTGCTGGCGATGCAACCTGGACATGAAGACGCCTTGTTCAACCGTGACCTGGTGAAACAGCTGCTGGAGCAGCAACAGAACCAATCCAGCGGGGACGGCAGTGAATCGTCAGATCAGGACGGCAATCAACAGCAGCAGGGTAACCAGCAGAACTCACAGAATGGGTCGGATACTCAGAACCAGGACGGCGACCCGTCAGATCAGGCCGGGCAGAACCAGCCGGATAATCAACACAATGGACAGCAAAAGAACGAGCCAGAGGATAGCCAACGGAACGGCCAAAGCGACCAACAGGAAAAGCAGGAGGAGAGCGCTCAACAACGCCAACGTGATGCCGACGCTTCAGCGAGCGACGGACAAACATCCAGGGCACCGGCGGAGCTTGATACTTCCCCGCTGACCCAGGGACAGGAACAATGGCTCCGGCGCGTGCCCGATAATCCGGGCGGACTGTTGAGGCGCAAATTCCTGCAACAATACCAGGAACGAGAAACACCATCTGACGAGGGCGATACACCATGGTAAGCCGGCTGACCGGTCCGTTTATTCTGATACTGCTGCTTGTCACCATGGCAGGACCGGCCATGGCAGCCAACGATCTGACCGTCGAACCCGACAGAACCCGTCTTTACGAGGGCGAAGTGCTTACCCTGAGCGTCAAGGGCAGCACCAAAATCGATATCAATCTGGGAAACCTGTTCGATTTCGACTTGTCGAGTCTGCCAAAACCGGACATCGAAAAGGTAGAAGACGACTTCGAAATTCTCGCCCGCAACCAGCAATACTCCATTCGCACCGTCAACAATGAAATGGTGGGCGAGATCACATGGACGTACCAGCTCGCGCCCAAAAAGACCGGTGAATTGACCATTCCGCCCCTGAGCTTCCGAGATTCCCGTTCAACCCCCGTCACCATTGAGGTTATCAGCGGCACCCCACCCGATCAGGAGACCGAGGTCCAAAGAGACAGCTTTATCGAGCTGGCCGCGGACAAGGACGAAGTGTACGTTCAGGAACAGCTGGTGCTCACCATCAAGCTGTTTTTCACCGGCAACCTCATTCGCGGCGAGCTCTCCGAACCGGAGCACCCGAATGCCATTGTCGAATCGCTGGGCAAGCAGAGCGAGTACACCCGCTACCGGGACGGTGTTCGCTATCGTGTGGTTGAGCGCCGTTACGCATTGTTTCCCCAAAGAGAAGGACAGCTCAGTCTGCAGCCCATCCGCTTTGAGGGCCAGGCCCGGAATGAACAGGGCCAATTGAAGTTTCTCCGCGACAGCGCCAACCTGTTTGATATCACCGTCAAGGGTGTGCCAGCGGAATTCAGCGGAGACACCTGGTTGCCCGCCCGCACGCTGGAGCTGGCCCAGTCCGGACTGCCACGAAACCAGAACCTGACAGCGGGCCAGAACCTTACCAGAAGCCTCACCATGAGGGCGGAGGGCCTACCTGCCGAATCCCTGCCGCCGTTCCCGGAACAGACACCCGATAGCATACGGGCTTACCCGGAAAAGCCCGAGCGCACGACCACACCCGGCACCGAAGGGCTGACTTCGACACTGACCCAGACCACGGCACTGGTGCCCGTGCAGCCTGGAAAATTAACCTTACCCGAGATCCGGATCCCCTGGTGGGATACTGAAAGCGACAGCGAAAAAGTAGCGGTTATTCCAGCACATACGCTGGTCGTTGAGGGGATACCCGGCCAGATCGACTCGGTGCCCAGTAATCCGGAAGACGCGTCGGAAACGGACACCAGGACCAACGATGACCCGGTATCAGGTGAGCCTGACGGAGAATCCGGCGCTGGCTTCTGGCCGTTGGCCACCCTGGCCGTTGTGGTGGGTTGGCTGATCACTCTGGCGGCCTGGTGGTACAGCAGGCATCGCACCAGTGCTGGCAAGGTCGTGGCGAGTCAGGGAGACAACCGGGAAAAGGTGCTATTCCGGGATCTGTGCGAGGCAGCGCAGGCGGGATCGCCCAAAACGACCGACCTGCTTGTACGCTGGATGTCTCAAAGGCATCCGGAACGCACCTTCCAAAGCGTAACGGATGTGAACCGGTTTCTGGACGACACGGAACTGGCCGCCGAGATCGAACAGCTTCAGCAGCGATTATTCGGGACACCCGGTGAATCGGCCACGTCAGAGCCCTGGCAGGGAGAACGGCTTGTGGCAGCGCTCATCCGCGTGCGTGGAACCGCCGGTGAATCAGCTCCCGGGGATCAGCTGCCGCCGCTCTACCCGCAGGGCCTGAGCACCAGCCGGTGACAGATTACTGCACCAGTTGGGTGTCAATCACCAGGGTGACAGGCTCGTTTTCGCCTTCACCCACTGGCACCGGCTGATCCACCTCGCCCTGCCAGTCTCCTGCCTGGGGCCTGGCGTTGCCAGAGCGTGACAGGCGCGCTTGCAGGCGCACTTCACCCGCCTCCGACAGCTTTGCATTCGCGGACATATTGAAGCGGTCGTCCAATCGGATCTCCATCGGTAACTGGCCCGCACTCAGCCGTGCCACAGCCAGAGGTGGCCCGCCCTGAACATTCGCGCGACGCGCCAGAACAAACAGGGTGGTGTCGTCAGGAATCTCGCCCTGGAATGCTTCGTCTATTTCCACCTGGACGGTTACGCCGGCCCCGGATACCTCTGACGGCTGCTCCTGCGGCATCTCCCGACCCAGGCGCTGATAGGCCTGTTCAATGCCCTGGCGGATGGACGTAATCTGGGGATGATTGGGCGCCACCGACACAATGCGCTCCCAATACCGGATCGCCTCCTCAAAGTTCTGCTGGCTGAAGGCATGGATGCCGAGCAGGCCGAGGGAATTGACCTCGTCGGGATTCAGCGACCTGGCTTTTTCAATGGCGTTCGACACCTCTGGGTTGAGGTCACCCTCACTCAGGAAAAATGCAGCCTGGGCTGACAATCCCCAGGCGACAGCTTTACCGCTCTCATCGTCCTCAATACTCTCTGCCAGCCGTTCGAAGGCCCACGCCGCATCCTCATACTGCTCGATGCGCATATAGCTACGCCCCAGCATGGCCCAGCCCTCGGTGTTCTCCGGATTGTCCTCCAACCGCTCGCGAAGCTGGGCCGTCAGTTCCTGCATCTGGCCCAGGCGATCGCTGTCGGCTGCCATCATTTCCTGCATGGCGCGGAACTGCTCGACGTCGTCCATGGCGCCCCACTGTCCGTACAGGTATACCGCAGCGGCGGGAATAACCGCGAGGCTGGCAATCGCAATGACGATGGCGCTTTTCCCGCCCCTGGCCCGATCCGGTGAAGCAATAACACCACGCTCAGCATCCGGGACATCATCAAGCATACTGCCGGCCAGCTCTTCCCGGAGCTGTTGATAGCTTTCCTCGTCCAGCGCGCCGGCTTCAAACTCGCGATCCAGTTCCGCCATTCGGCTGCGATATGCCAACAGGTTCTGGTTGCGCAGATCCATTTCCGCGCGCCGGCCGGAACGGTGCAGGAACAACGGCGCCACCACAAACGCCAGGGCAAGTACGATTAATACAGCGGCCGTCAGCCAGAAGGTCTGTGTCATAGAACGGTCATTAATCCGGTTGAGAAAGAGTGTTGTTTGAAGTCAGGTGCGGCTGGAGTCATCGCCATCGAGCATTCTGGATGCCCGTGCACGCTCTTCGTCGGTCAGGGCTGGCTCGTCCTGGCCGGCCCTGCGGGAACGGATGACAATCCCGGCCACCACCATCAGGCCACCCAGGACCACAATGGCTGGCGTTGCCCACAGCAGGATGGTGCGGCTATCCACCTCCGGCTTGTATCGCACGAATTCACCAAAGCGGTCGACCAGTGCTCCGACAATTTCCTCGTTGCTGGCGCCATCAGACATCATCCGGTACACCTCGTCGCGCATGTCCTTGGAAATCGGCGCATTGGAATCGGCGATGTTCTGGTTCTGGCACTTCGGGCAACGCAACTCCGAAATCAGGGTCTGGAACCTCTGCTCCTGCGCCTGAGTATCAAACCCGTAAACGTCTCGGGCATCCGCTACCGACATCGGCGCAATTGTCATCAGTAGCAGCCATGCAAACACCGGGCGCCACATCAGATCTTCCCCCTGAACCGGTCGACGATGGGCTTGATGTCCTGCTCCCATACTTTTTCGTTGACCACGCCAACATGGCGGTAACGCACAATACCTTCGGCATCAATGACATAGGTTTCCGGCGCGCCATAAACCCCCAGGTCAAACCCGAGGCTGCCACGGGGATCGTAGATCGACACCTGATACGGGTCGCCCAACCGATCAAGCCAGACCAGTGCATCATCCCGGTTGTCCTTATAGTTAAGGCCAACGATACGCACGCCTTTCTCTTCCGCCAGCCAGACCAGATCACCATGCTCATCCCGGCAGGCCGGGCACCAGGTACCCCAGACATTCAGCAGGGACACATGCCCTTCAAAAACCTCACGAGTCAGCTCGCGACTTTCGTTGTGGAGATCCGTCAACAAAAACTCGGGCACCGGTTTGCCGATCAACGCCGACTCGAGTTTGTTGGGGTCTTTGCCAATACCGGCGAACAGGACCACTCCGAGTACCACAGCGAGGATCAACGGCGTGAACAGCAGCAGCCGCTTCATGACGACGCTTCTACCGGGTCTGCTCCGCGCTCACCGCCTGCGTTCGGTGCCTTGGCCTTACCGTTTTCCGCAACCTTGTCGCGAATGCGATAGCGGCGGTCCGAAATGGCCAGGAAGCCACCAGCGGCCATAAACAGTGCCCCCAACCACAACCAGCGGACCAGCGGTTTGTATTGAAGCCGGATCGCCCAGGCATCGTCAGACACCCGTTCACCGATGGCGACAAAAATATCCCGGAACAGGCCGCCGTCAATACCAGCCTCGGTCATGGTGTTACGTTGAACCATGTATCGGCGCTTCTCCGGGTATAGCGTGGATATCAGACCACCATCCGAATCGTAAACGTCAAAACGACCGTATTCCGCGGTGAAGTTCTGCCCTCTTCGGTTGCCAATTTCGGCAAACGCAACCCGATAATCACCCACCATCGCGGTGTCCCCGGGCGACATGCGTACGTCCCGCTCGATACCGTAGTTGGACGCGACCGTCGCACCCGCCATGGTGATGGCCAGCCCCAGATGCCCGAACACCATGCCGTAGTAACTGCGGGATTGACGCCTGAGGCCGTGGAGGCGCCCATTCCGTGACCCGGACTTTTCCCAGAGATCCCAAAAGGTGGCCACCGTAATCCACATCGCTGAGAACAGGCCCCCAAACGCCCAGGGCTCGAACGTGCCGTACCCAACCAGCACAGCACTGGTCCCGATCATACTGACAGCCAAAGGCCACAGCAGTTTGCGGCCCAGCCAGCCGCCGTCGGTTTTCTTCCAGCGGGAGAATATACCTGCCCCCAACAGCAAGCCGGCGGCAATTCCAAGGGGGCTGAAGGTCAGATTGAAGAAGGGTTCACCGATGGATAGCCGCCCCATGTCCAGGTAGTCCAGAACCAATGGATAAAGAGTCCCCACCAACACCAACAGGGTTGCGGCAACCAGCAACACATTGTTCATCAGCAGGAAGATTTCACGGGACAGGCTGCCGTAACGGGAGCGCACATGCACCACCGGCGCCCTGAACGCGTACAGGGTCAGGCTCGAAACAATCGTAATCGCCAGTAGCGCCAGCAGAAATGTCCCCCGGTCGGGGTCTGAGGCGAAGGCGTGGACAGAGGTCAGCACCCCGGAACGCACCAGGAAGGTTCCCAGCAGGCTCAGGGCGAAGGTTACGATGGCCAGCAGCACGGTCCAACTCTTGAATACGCCGCGCTTCTCGGTGACAGCCAGACTGTGCATCAGCGCCGTTCCCGACAACCAGGGCAGCAGCGAGGCGTTCTCGACCGGGTCCCAGAACCACCAGCCGCCCCAACCCAGTTCGTAATAGGCCCACCAGCTACCCAGGGCAATGCCCAGGGAAAGGAAAGCCCAGGCCACTGTGGTCCAGGGGCGGGACCAACGAGCCCAGGCCGCATCCAGTTTGCCATTGATCAGCGCGGCAATGGCGAAAGCAAAGGCCACGGAGAAGCCCACATACCCCATGTACAACATGGGTGGATGCACGATCAGCCCGAAATCCTGCAACAGCGGGTTCAGGTCGGCGCCATCGGCCGGCACATTGGGGAGCGTACGATCGAAAGGATTGGAGGTCATGATGGTAAACAACAGGAAGCCCACCGTGACCATACCAAGCACCGACAACACCTGGGACACCATCACCGACGGCAGGCGCCGGCTGAATATGGCGACCGCCAGCGTCCAGCCAACAAGCATCAGCACCCAGAGCAGCAGCGAGCCTTCATGGCCGCCCCACACCGCGCTGAATTTGTAGTACCAGGGCAACATGCTATTGCTGTTGTTGGCGACATAGGCCACGGAAAAGTCATCGGTCACAAACGCGTGAGTCAGAAGACCAAAGGCCAGGGCAACGAAGACGAACAGGCCCGCTGACAGCGGCCGGGCGAAGGCCAGCAATTGGTCACGCCCCGTCACCGAGCCCACCAGGGGGACCACGGAAAGGAGCACTGCCAGCAACAGCGCGAGTATCAGGGCGATCTGTCCGAGTTCCGGATACATCAGGATTCTCCAACTCTCTTAAACGTGGGCCAGCAACGCTAGTAACCGGCGCTGGATTCACCGGCTGTCGCAGGCATGGCGGCCCGCTTGCCGGCGGCCTTTTCCAGGGCGTCGTTCACTTCCGGTGGCATGTAATTCTCGTCGTGCTTTGCCAGCACCTGGTCCGCGACAAAACGGCCATTACCGTCCATGCGCCCCATGGCGACAACGCCCTGCCCTTCGGCAAACAGGTCCGGCAGGATCCCGGTGTATTCCACCAATACCGATGAGGTAAAGTCCGTTACCTTGAACTCCACTTTCAGGCTTTCCGGATCACGCTGCACAGTCCCTTCTTCCACCATGCCGCCGGCACGGATGCGGACGTCCACCGGCGCTTCGCCAGCGGCAATTTGGCTTGGGTCGTAAAACAGGTTGATATTCTGCCGCAGCGCGTAGGTCGTCAGGGCCACGGCCACCGACACCCCGACAAGGAGAAAAAGGACAATGGTAAGCCGTTTTTTTCGGATCGGGTGCATGTTTGATCTACCAGTCAGTCTTGAGAAGATTCGATTCGGGTAAAGCTGGCCGCCGCCGGGCGCTCGTCCACCGACGGAGCGGGGGCCATACGGCGTCGCTGTTGCGCAATTACGACCCGCCGCTGACGCAGCGACCACCACGTCATGACTCCCATCAGCAGGAAAAACACCGCATAGCATGCCCAGACATACGGGCCGTGGCCGCCCATCGCCAGAAAAGCACCAAAAGAGTCGAAGGCCATTGCGTCAGTTCTCCCGTGCCTGAACCAGTTCTTTTACCCAGCGGGTGCGGCCTTCACGCGCCAAAATGTTGGTCTGCATACGCAGACAGGCGAGCCAGCCAAATATCAGATAAAGCCCCAATACCGAGAGCAACAGGGGCACCCACATTTCCGCGGGCATACTGGGCTTTTCCGTGAGCTTGAACGTCGCTGGCTGGTGCAGGGTATTCCACCACTCTACGGAATACTTAATGATCGGTATGTTAACCACCCCCACCAGTACCAGCACGGCAACGGCACGTGCCGAGGATTTCTCATCGGAGATGGCCGCTCCCAACGCCATCACCCCAAAATAAAGAAACAGCAAGATCAGCATCGAGGTAAGCCGGGCATCCCAGATCCACCAGGTTCCCCAGGTGGGCTTACCCCAAACCGCACCGGTAAACAGGGCCAGGAAGGTCAACACTGCACCAACCGGTGCCACGGCCTTGACGAAAACATCGGCCAGTTTCATACGCCAAACCAGCGTAACCAACGCCGCAACGGCCATCATGATATACACCGACTGGGCCAGAAACGCAGACGGTACGTGAATGAAAATGATGCGATAACTATTACCCTGCAGGTAATCCTGTGGCGCAAACCCCAACCCCCAGACAATACCGGTCAAAAACAGGGCCGCCCCCGCCACAAGCAGCCAGGGCATCAGTGTTGAGGCAATGCCGAAGAACCATTTTGGCGACCCCAGCTTGTGAAAGATTTGCCACATCAGGTTGTTACCTTTTTACCTTTAACTGTTGGACAGACTGATCCTCAGGGCCGCCGCCGATGCAAACGGCGCCAGTGTCAGCGCCAATACCAGAAACGCCCCCATCAACGCGAGCTGTCCACCCACCGGCGCGCTCTCAGACGCAGCCATTACCGTGCCTGTGCCAAAAATCAGCACCGGAATGTACAGCGGAATGATCAGCAGGGACAAGAGCACGCCTGCCGATCTCAGTCCGAGGGTCAATGCCGCACCAATGGAACCGATCAAGCTGAGGACCGGTGTTCCGATCAGCAGCGTTAGACACAGAATGGCAACAGAGTTCCCCTCAAGATGCACCATCACCCCCAGAACAGGCGCCAGCATCACCAGTGGCAGGCCAGTGAGTACCCAATGGGCCAGTGACTTCGCCAGTACCAGCAAAAACAGCGGCTGGGGCTGCAGTACCAGTTGCTCAAGCGTGCCGTCGTCGAAATCATGACGGAAAAGATGATCCAGTGACAATAACACGGACAGCAAGGCCGCAACCCACAGGATACCGCTACCCGCCTCCCGCAGGAATGATACTTCGGGGCTAACCCCGAGGGGGAAAAGCGTTACGACCATGACGAAAAAAAGTAGCGGATTGAGCAGATCCTGGGGCTGGCGAAAGGCGGTTTTCAAATCCCGCGAGAATACGGCTTTCATGGCCGACAATACGCTTACCGACTCCTCCGGTGTACGAACAGGAAGCCTGGCTTCAGAGGCCATGGTCATGACTGCCCCCCAGGGTAATTCGGTGCATCGAAGGCAGATTAAGGTCGTGGTGTGTGGTCACTACGATCGCGCCACCACTTGCGACCCGGTCCACCAGCAATCGCTCGAGAGCAGCCACACCGTGGGCATCAATGGCGGTAAATATCTCATCCAGAATCCACAGGGGTTCATCTGCAACCAGTAATCTGGCGAGTGCCACCCGACGTTGCTGCCCGGCGGAAAGGTTACGACTGGGTACGTTCTGGAAACCACCCAGGCCGGTGCCTTCCAATGCCTGCCAGAGCACCTTATCGGTCACATACCGACGCCCGGCCATCAGGGCGCGGAGATTTTCCATGGGGGTAAGCAACGGTTTGATACCCGGGCGATGGCCAAGGTAGAGCATATTGCGGAGGAATTCCTCCCGGTAGGTATGACGAGGCCTTCCTCGCCAGAGCAGGTCACCACTGTAACTGTCGTTCAGTCCGGCAAGAATTCTAAGCAACGTAGTCTTGCCAGAGCCGTTAGGCCCCTCGACACGGGTCAGAGTACCGGGCAGTATGGAGACAGAGAGATCCCGGAACAGTATCCGGTCATCACGCTCACATTGCAGATTGACAGCCTGTAGTAACGGCTCAGACATCGGGGCCCCAGAGCTGGTGTACACTTTACTGACCCGGCGGGTTCAGACGTTCGGAAAGGCAATACTTACCGGCGGGGCGTATTATAGCGAAAGCGCCTCAGGAATACTCTTGTCTGACATCAAATCAGTGGCAATGAAATTACCAAACGGTAACCCCACACCACCACCCAAAACCGAGTCACCGGCGCCGATCGCTCAGCGGCCAGCCAGCGGACAACCTTCGGCGGTACTGGACGCGGCCTCTGCCCGTGTGCAGCTCGACCAGCTCAAGCTTGCCAATCGCGAGGCAACACTCGCTCGGGTGGCAGACGTGATCAACCGACAATCCTCTGCCGGCGCGCAGTTGTTGCTGGAAGTTCGCGGCCAGTCGCTGACCGTTCAGGCGGCTATTGGAGACACATCCCTGGAAACCGGTGACTGGGTCAAGATCATGCGTGCGGGCAATGAACTGCAACTGATGGGGAAGCTGGCCCAGGCGCCGGAAACCACGATCTCCCGGGCGCTGGCGCAGCGCCTGCCCTGGCAACAGTCCGTTGATGCCGGCCTTGCCAGAATTCTGACAACGCTGACCGGCGGTGCGAGACCCGACAGCGTTGCGCCCACTGGAACCCCCATCAACAATCCACCACAGCCACTTCCCCAACCGGTGAGGCAGGCTATTGAACAACTGATATCACGGCTGCCGTCCAGCCAGTCACTGACGCCAGGTGCCGGAACTCAACCCGGTGCGGCCGGCCAGTTGCGGCAGTGGGTCGAGGAAAGCGGGCTGTTCGCCGAATCGCGGCTGGCGAGGGCGCCCCAGGCCGCCCTACCCGATCTCAAGCTGGCTATCGGCCGGGTGATTACCGCCTTGCTCGCACAACAGGGGAGCGGCCCCGACGCCTTCAACCGCTTTACACCGCTGGCAAGTCCGGAACTGGTGCAGGCACCGCTTCAGTTCCCCAATACGTTTCCACCTCCGCCACCACAGGGGTCTGCCGAACCCACAGCTGGGCAAATGCTCAGGCTGCTGGCTGGCATGCTCAATCGTATTACCGTGAATCAGTTACACAGCCAGATACTCTCCACACGGACCACCGCCGAGGCGCCAACACCGGTATCAACCATGCTGCTTGAGCTCCCCTGGCTGAACCCCAACAACGAACCACGGATCGCCCAGTTGCGAATCGAACAGGATCCGGCAGACAGCGGCCAGAAAACCTCTGGCACCCCCCGGGCAACGGAATGGCGTCTTTCACTGGCCATGGATCTGGATGAGGCCGGGCCTTTGCATTTTGATGTATCGCTGCGGCAGGATCAGGTGTCTGCGCAGGTGTGGGCGGAGAAGCAGTCCACGCTGCGTCAGGTGCGGGAAGATCTGCCGCAATTACGAAAGGGCCTTTCGGATATCGGCCTGGATGTGGTGGACCTGGAGTGCCGGAGAGGGACACCAAGGGGTGCAAACACCCGTCTTGAGCACCGGCTGGTGGACACGCGGGTATGAGAAAAGATCATCAAAACACAGATTCACCGGCGGCGGTGGCACTGAAATACGATGGCGAACGGGCTCCAGTCATTGCGGCGAGCGGTACCCACGAACTGGCGGAGGAAATCATCCGCATTGCCCGTGAGCATAATGTGCCGCTGTACGAAAATCCGGAGCTGGCCAGCATACTGGCGCGACTGGAACTGAACGACGAAATCCCGGAGACACTCTACCGGGTGGTGGCTGAAATTCTTGCCTTTGCCTTCAATCTTCAGGGCCGTACGCCAGAGGACGCCGGACGGCCCCGTGAAGATTAGACAGATAAACCCTTAGGTCAGGCCGCCTGGCGCTTGCGGAGCGCTGATACCAGTTCGGCTTCCGGCCGTGAAATGCCACAGGTATTCATCAGGTCGTCGATATCCGCCCCCAGGTCCACTAACCTTGAGGCCTCATCGTAGGAAATCCTTAACGGATCGTTCTGGCGCATTTCGTCAAGCATACCGCGCAATTCATGAAGCTGGCGCTCGCAGGTGACCACTCGCTGCCCAACCCCCATACTGCCACTGGCTGTTGCGTGGAGCTCGCGGCCAAGGGTTTCGCAGCGCTCTTTCATTTGCTCCCGAAGTTTTCGGTTTTCACGGCGTAGCATCATACCCTGGGCGAACAGTAGGCACAGGGCAGCGGCTGTCAGAAGCCACGGGGCCAGGGAAGAGATTTCTGCAAACATGATGGACGTCCTCGGTTAGTTGAAACCACGGGGCGTCCATCCAGCCTGCTGTCCGGCCAAAGCCGGCATTACAGTGAGGAGATTTCAGCCCATTCGTGGTCTGACAACATCTTGTCGAACTCGACCAATATGATCAGTTCGCCGTTCTTGTTACACACCCCCTGGATGAACTTGGCGCTTTCCTCGTTCCCCACATTGGGCGCGGTCTCAATTTCACTGGCTTTCAGGTACACCACCTCGGCAACCGAATCCACCAGGATACCCATCACCTGGTTGGACGACTCCATGACCACAATGCGTGTCGCGTCAGTGACTTCCGCATCCGCCAGGCCAAAGCGACGGCGGGTGTCGATAACGGTGACCACATTGCCCCGCAGGTTGATGATGCCCAGAACGTAATCCGGGGCACCTGGAACCGGCGCAATCTCGGTGTATCGCAACACTTCCTGAATCTGCATGACGTCAATGCCATAGGTTTCGTCATCCAGCCTGAAGGTCACGTACTGCAGTACCTGATCATCCTGGGCCTGATTTTGCTGTCCGCTCGGGGATGCCATAGCCTTGTATCTCCTGTTCGGCTGCCCGGCGGGCAGCCTGATCGTCAAAAATTCATCATCAGTGCCCAATACTATAGTTCAGGGCACAAACCGTGCCAGCAGAGCACGGTTTCATTCGGTAACCGGAAATTGCTAACTCAGGTCGAGGTGGTGTTCCCGCTCAGCCCGGACCAGCAAGTCCGCCATGGTTTTAACATCAATCAGTGCGCACATGTGGTCGATGACCGTGCCCGCCAGCCAAGGTCGCTTGCTGCGGGCCGTCCGCCAGCGTACTTCATCCGGTTTCAGGGTAAACGACTGCGCGACATCGTCACAGGCCAAACCCCACTCACTGCTGTCCAGCCGGATCACGAAGCGATAGTTGTCCCGTGCGTCCTCCGGTGCCCGGCCCGCCATAATCCATTCCGCCGTATCCACCACTCTGAGATTACGTTCCCGGTCCGGGCGCATGCCCATATACCAGCGGGGGCTGCCGGGGATCGGCTTCACCGGCTCTTCTATTCGATGAATGGCGCCGAGCAGTATCAACGGCACCGCCAGCTGCAGCCCTGCCACCGTGAAGATCAGGCATTCGAACGGTTTGTCTGACCATTCCGGCCGCCCCGGGGGCTCCACCTCAGGAGGCGACGGAATATCGGCGGCCTGTTTGTGCTCAACCGGGGGCGACTCCACCTCCGGTGCTTTTTCCGCCACCGGGGCCGGTGTTACCGGCTTTTGCAACTCAGACTTCGCCTCCGCGACCGGACGGGCCACAATGGGCGCAGGCTTCAGCGCGATGCGAGTGCGTTCACGAGCCACCGGTTTTGGCGGTTCCGGTTCCTCACGCAGAGCGCTATCTGTCGCCGTATGCAGCAGTTCGTCCAGATAGCTGGCAATGGCGGAGCCAGGGTCCGCCACCTGTGTCATTTTTTTGTCAGCCATGCCGACGCTCCGCCACCGAGCGTGTTATTTCCTGTAGATCACTCAGCAGGCGGGCATATCCCCGAACACCATGGGTTTCAGCATCCATGGATGATGGGGTAATCCCGGCCTGGCTGGCATCGCGGAACTTGGTGTCCACTGGAATGGCGAAGCGCCATAGCGTATCGCTGTGGGTCTTTCTCAACTGGTTAAGACTTTTTACCGATGCCTGCGTTCGCCGGTCAAACAGCGTCGGTACAATGGTGTAGGAAAGCTGGTTCTTCTGGGAGCGCATGATCATGGTGAGCGTGTGCAGCATTCGCTCAAGGCCTTTGATGGCAAGAAACTCGGTCTGAACCGGAATGATCAGGTGTTGTGCGGCGGCAAGCGCGTTCACCATCAGCACGCCGAGCGATGGGGTGTTGTCCAGCAGGACGTAGTCGAAATCGTCCCACAACTGGGTCAGGGCCCGGGATACAATCAGTCCCATGCCTTCAACACCGACCATTCTCCGTTCGAGAGTTGCCAGCGCTGTGCTGGCCGGCAACAGGGATAGCCCCGGACAGCTGGTTTCGGTAATCAACTGGGCCGGCAAACCATCCGGTACTTTACCCTGGTGCTGGAACAGATCGAACACACTGTGGGCAATGGTATCCGGGTCGTACCCGAACCAGCTGGTCAATGATCCGTGAGGGTCCAGGTCGACCACCAGAACGCGCTTGCCGCTCTCGGCCAAGAGGCCACCCAGGGCGACAACCGATGTGGTTTTGCCCACACCGCCTTTTTGATTGGCTACTGCCCAGATGCGCACGCTGTGCACTCCATATCCGTCACCAAATTCATTGCCAACCTCGTCACCACACTGATTCTCCAGAAATGCCCGTTCCGGAAACGTCGCACGCATACCGAGTTATCGGCCACGATCCGCTCAACTTGAAAACAATCCGGCAAGCGCTTGCCGGGATCTAAAGATGTACAGACGTTAATACAGATATTGTGCCAACTCGCCTATAGGCACCTTCCGCCATGACTCCGCAACGTGATGATCAGAAAGGTGTCATCGCATCGCGCCACGGATACTGGCGTCGCGGGAGATCAGCAGGACCACGCGTCGATTGCGACGGCGGCCTTCCTCGGTATCGTTGCGGGCCACCGGTTGGTGCTCACCGTAACCGACAGCGGCCAGCCGTTCGGCCTCAACACCCTCCATCGACAACATGCGCACAACTGCCGCTGATCGCGCAGCGGACAGCTCCCAGTTGGAGGGGAAGGCACTGGTGTTTATCGGGCGGTTATCCGTGAAGCCCTCAACCCGGATGGCGTTATCCCGGTTGCGGAGTACAGCAGCGATTCTCTCCACCACGTCGAAGGCATCGTAATGGGGCTCGGCATCACCACTGCCGAAAAGCAGGCTGTTGCGAAGACTGAGCTCCAACCACTCGTCGCTGGTTTCCAGTGTAACCACACCCTGATTGATCAGTTCGTCAAACTCCAAAGCCAACTGGTCCGCCATGGCACGCAGCGCTTCGGTGCGCCCTTCTGCACTCATGGAGGGGTTTTGCGGAGCTTCGGTCACCGGCGGGTTAATCACATCCTCGGCCGCCTGCGGCGTCGAACGTCGGGGCTGATCACCCACTTCGATAGGCTGAAAGGAGCGCTGGGGGGCATTGAAGACGCCAGTCAGAGTTTCAGAGAGCACCTTGTACTTGCCCTCGTTCACCGACGACACGGAATACATTACGACAAAGAACGCGAACAACAAGGTGATGAAGTCGGCGTAGGAAATCAGCCAGCGTTCCTTGTTGTGAAGATCGTCATCCTGCCGCCTGCGTCGTCTCATCAACTTACCCCTTTGCCAGGTGCCGGCACTACACCGGCACTACAGGAAGCCCCGCAGGCGCAGCTCGATGGATTTAGGGTTCTCGCCATCGGCAATGGCGATGATGCCGTCGATCATCATGTCTTCATAACGGGTGCGTTCCCGCAGAATCCCTCGCAACTTGTTGGCAACCGGGAAGAACAGCAGGTTCGCCAGAGCAACACCGTAGATGGTGGCCACGAACGCAGTGGCGATACCGCTGCCAAGTGACTGGGGGTCTTCGAGGTTGGTCATCACCTGAATAAGCCCCATCACCGCGCCAATGATGCCAATGGTCGGCGAATAGCCACCCATGGCCTCAAACACCCGGGCGGACTCCAGATCCCGCTGTTCACGGGACTCCAGGTCCACCTCCATAATGCTACGGATGGTTTCTGTCTCAGCGCCGTCCACCAGCAGTTGCAGCCCTTTACGGGCAAAGCGCTCAGATTCCTTCTCAGCCAACCCTTCCAGCCCCAGCAAACCCTGCTTACGGGCCTTGACGCTCCAGTCGATGACTTTGCCGATACCATCTTCCAGACTGATGTAGGGGGGAAAGAACACCCAGCGCACCTGGGAAAAGGCCCGCTTTAACAGCGGCCAGGAGGTCTGGAGAATAGTGGCTGCAAGCGTACCACCAATCACGATCAGCGCGGCCGGGCCATTGAACAGCGAGCTGATGGCGCCACCTTCCAGCAGGTTTCCACCGAGAATCGCCACAAAGGCAAGAATGACGCCCAGCAGGCTGAGAATATCCATCAGCTCACCCCATCCGCCAGGCGGGGACCAATGTCATCGAGCGCGAGGATTTCGTCAGACAACCCGGCCTTGGCCACGGCCATGGGCATACCGTAGATCACCGAGGTTTTTTCGTCCTGGGACCAGATATCGGAGCCTGACTGCTTCATCAGGCGACAGCCTTCCTTTCCATCCGAGCCCATACCCGTCAGGATCAGGCCCAGGGTCTTGCCGGGAAAACTCCTGGCCAGGGAGCCGAACGTCACATCCACACAGGGCTTGTAGTTAAGCCGGTCATCTCCGGGAAGAATCCTGACCCTGCCCTGGCCACCCCGGTTTTCAATCATCATCTGCTTGCCCCCGGGGGCCAGCAACGCAACGCCCGGCTTCAGCATTTCGCCGTCTTCAGCCTGGCGTACCTGAATCTGGCACAGCTTGTTCAGGCGCTCGGCAAACGCCGGGGTAAAACTGGCCGGCATATGCTGAACGAGTACCACAGGCGCGGGAAACCCGGCCGGTAACGCCATTAGTACACGTTGCAAGGCCACCGGGCCGCCGGTGGACGTGCCGATGGCAACCACACTGTAGTGTTTCGCAGGCCCGCGGCGAATCGAACGACGGGCCGGTGCTTCAGGCTCTGGGGCGCTGGGGCGAGAGGACCTGTCCGATACCGCCGGCCGCTCGGGCACGCTGCGCCTTGCCGGTGCAGGGCTACGGGGCGAAGGCGGCGGAGCGGTGGGAGGCGGCGCCGACGGTTTTGCACCAGGGCGACTGCCAGCGACATCCAGTACACGCTCAATGAGTATTTTTTGAAGCTGACTGGAATCCCGGGCAATTTCCTCAAAATTCTTGGGCAGGAAATCAACGGCACCTGCCTCAAGGGCATCCAGGGTCACCCGGGCACCCTCGTAGGTGAGGGAGGAGAACATCAATACCGGCGCCGGCTGTCGCTTCATGATCTCACGGACGGCGCTGATACCGTCCATGACGGGCATCTCGTAGTCCATGGTGATGACGTCAGGCCTCAGCTTTTCAGCCAGCTCGACACCTTCGCGCCCATTGGTGGCCACGCCAACCACCTTGATCTGACCGGAAGCGGTCAGGATTTCCGTCAGTCGCTTGCGGAAAAAACCTGAATCATCAACGACCAGGACAGAAACCGTCATCCATTTCTCCTAAACCTGGGCCCGCCGCAACGTTATTTGCCGTAGTTTTGCAGCAGGCTCGGAACATCAATAATGAGTGCAATACGACCGTCGCCAGTGATGGTCGCACCCGCCATACCCGGCGTTCCCTGAAGGGCCCGGCCCAGGGGCTTGATCACCACCTCTTCCTGCCCGATCAGCTGATCCACCACAAAACCGACGCGCCGCGTTCCCATCGCCACGATAACCACGTGGGCGTTTTCTGGTTCCGGCTGCCCAGCGGCGCCTTTGACCAGCCATCGCTTGATGTGGAACAACGGGAAGACTTTGTCTCGAACCACGATGCATTCACGGCCATCCACAATGTTCTTCTTGCTGAGGTCCAGATGGAAAATCTCGACCACGTTCACCAGTGGCAGCGCGAAGGATTGGTCGCCAAGCATGATCATCAGGGTAGGCATGATGGCCAGGGTCAGCGGCACCTTGATGACGATGCGAGACCCTTTGCCCAGCTCCGACTCGACGCTCAGCTGCCCGTTGAGCTGACTGATCTTGGTTTTCACCACGTCCATGCCAACGCCACGACCGGACACATCCGATATCTGATCCTTGGTGGAGAACCCGGCGGAGAAAATCAGGTTGTAGCACTCGGTGTTGGTCAGTCGGTCAGCGGCATCCTGTTCGTAGATGCCCTTTTCGACCGCTTTTCGGCGCAGTACATCCGGATCCATACCAGCACCGTCGTCTTCGATGGACAACAGGATGTGGTCGCCTTCCTGCTCAGCCGACAGCGTCACACGACCCTGACGAGGCTTGCCCGCCTTTTCACGAACATCGGGTGCCTCTATACCGTGATCAACCGAGTTGCGAACAAGATGGACCAGAGGATCGGACAGCGCCTCGACCAGGTTCTTGTCCAGGTCGGTCTCTTCGCCGTGCATCTCAAGGTTGATTTCTTTCTTCAGGCTGCGTGCCAGGTCGCGAACCACCCGCGGGAAGCGGCCAAATACTTTCTTGATGGGCTGCATCCGCGTTGCCATCACCGCTGACTGAAGATCGGTGGTCACCACGTCCAGGTTGGAGACGGCTTTGTGCATATGCTCGTCTTCACTCTGGGCGCCCAGACGCTGCAACCGGTTACGCACCAACACCAGTTCACCCACCATATTCATGATGTCGTCCAGGCGCTTGGTATCCACCCGCACCGAAGTTTCAGCCACTGGTGCATTCGCATCCCGTGCCGGCATCGCGGGCGTTACGCCTGCCTTGCCATTATCCGCAGGCGCTTTTTCGGGCTTACCAGTCGGTTGCGCGGGCTTGTCAGCCTTGGCACTGGGAGACGTGGCCGACGGCTGCTTTGCAGCAGGCCCAGGGGCCGGCTTGGCAGTTTCTGCCGTAGGGCTACCACCCTTGCCGTGCAGGTCATCCAGCAACTTTTCGAACTCGTCGTCCGAAATCAGGTCGTCGCCACCCTTGCTATCACTGGCCTCATCACTGGTAACCTTGTCGCCCGAGGCATCCTGGCTGTCAGGGGCTGCCTTGCCGGTTTCAGGCGGGCCTGAGAACTGGCCCTTGCCATGCAATTGGTCCAGCAGGGCCTCGAATTCATCATCGGAGATGTCGTCTCCGCTCCCTCCGTCACCGCCTGAAGATTCATTGCCGTCGTCACTGGAAACCGGAGCGCTGCTGGTCTTTTCCTCTTCCAGGGCATCCAGCAACCGCTCGAATTCGTCGTCGGTAATATCACCGCCATCGTCTCCAGAACTGGCTTCGTTGCTCTCGTTCTGTTCTTCGCGAGCGACCGCTGCGTTTGCTGGCGACGACTCCCCTGCCGGCTGCGCCAATGCGTCCAGAGCGGCAATCAGTTCCTCGGGAGCTGGCGTCGGTTCCTCGTGGTGGCGAACCTGTTCAAACATGGCATTGACGTGATCCAGGGCTTCCAGCACCACGTCCATCAGTTCCGAGTCTACCTTGCGCTTGTGGTTGCGCAGGATATCGAAGACGTTCTCCGCGGAATGACAGCAGTTCACCAGGGCATCGAGTTGCAGAAACCCAGCGCCGCCTTTTACGGTGTGAAAGCCTCGGAAGATGGCGTTGAGCAGATCGCTGTCGTCCGGGTTTTGTTCCAGGTCGACCAGTTGCTCCGACAGCTTTTCGAGTATCTCGCCTGCCTCAACAAGGAAGTCCTGCAGGATCTCTTCATCGGCATCAAGCGCCATGCGTTACCCTCTCTTACTCAGAAACCGAGACTGGACAGAAGATCATCAACATCGTCCTGTCCCGATACTACGTCTTCGCGTTCTTCGGCCTTGATCTGTGGACCAACACCCTGTTCCGCCGATATCTTTTCCCGCTCTTCCAGTTCATGCACGGTGCCGGTCATCTGGTCCACATGACTCGCCATCACTACCAGGCTCAACAGATGCTCTTCCACCTCTTTAACCAGAGTGGTGACCTTTTGGATCACCTGCCCAGTGAGGTCCTGGAAATCCTGGGCCAGAAGAATTTCCGACAAGTTGTCGTACATCGCCCCGGCATCGGTATTCAGGGTCACGAAAAACGTGTCGATACGGGCATAGAGCTCACGAAATTCAGCCGGCGCCATCTCGCGGCGACGCAGTTTCTGCCACTGGTCTCTCAGCTCGGCGGCCTCGTCGCGGAGGGCGCTGGCCTTGGGCATAGCCTCCTCAACCAGATCCATGGTCCGATTGGCCGCTTTACCGGTCATCTGAACCACGTACTCAAGGCGATCCGACGCATCGGTCATCTTCGACAGAGCTTCTGACTGTTCGGCGTTACGGGGATCGATCTGGAAATTGCGGATCGCCTCGTGGAGGCTGCGGGTCAAGCGGCCGACTTCCCGATACAGGCTCTGGTCCCTCACCTCGCTCAATTCATTGATCAGCGTCATCGCGCGGCCATAATCCCCGGCGTTAACCTGTTCAACCAACTCGGCCGCCTGGCTGCGGAGTTTCTCCGTGACCTCCGGGTCGAGCCCCTGTGGGTCTTTTTTTCTATTGCTCATGGGAGCCGTCCGACCTCTGAATTACTGGATGCGTTCGAAGATCTTCTCAATCTTCTCCTTGAGTACGGCTGCCGTGAAGGGCTTGACCACGTAGCCGTTCACACCGGCCTGCGCAGCAGCGACAATCTGGTCGCGCTTCGCCTCGGCGGTCACCATGAGCACAGGCAGGGTTTTCAGGCTGTCATCGGCACGGACTTCCTTGAGCAGATCGAGTCCGGACATCCCTGGCATATTCCAGTCGGTTACCAGAAAATCGTATTTGCCGCTCCTGAGCATAGGCAGTGCTGTATTGCCGTCGTCTGCTTCGTCAGTGTTGGTAAAACCGAGATCGCGAAGCAGGTTCTTAATGATCCGTCGCATTGTGGAGAAGTCATCCACAATCAGGATTTTCATGTTCTTGTCCAATGGGACCTCCAGTTAAAAACGCCCGGAATTCGTTTTTGGCTTCCGGCTCACAGTCTAGCAGGCCGGTAGTTTAACCGCTTATTGTGTGGCCTTTGAGCCGGTTGTAAAGCACCGGTTACCAAAAGGCTACAGTAAAGAATGCCTGGTAACGCCGTTCAATGGGACTGGCGGCCTGTTCAGCTCTGCCAACCAGTAAGACGCCCCCGCAGACGGAGCGCGGCCTGGCTGTGAATCTGGCTGACCCGGCTTTCACTGACACCCAACACAGCACCAATTTCCTTCAGGTTCAATTCTTCCTGATAGTAAAGGCTGAGCACCAGCTTTTCTCGCTCGGGCAGGTCACCAATCGCAGCTGCCAGGCTCTTCCGGAAGTTGTCAGACGCCAAGCCATCCAACGGGTTATCACTGTCCTCTGTTTCTTCTATCGGCAGCTCGCCGGATTCATTGAGCTCATCCAGGCTAAAAAGTCGGCCACTGTTAGCATCGCTCAGGGAGGAATAGTATTCGTCGAGGTCCAGCCCCAGCTCCTCGGCTACTTCCGAGTCTTGAGCTTCCCGACCCAGGCGGTCCTCGACAGCCTTGATGGCTTTGGCAATGCGGCGGGAGTTCCTGTGGACGGATCGAGGTACCCAGTCACCTTTGCGAATTTCATCTACCATGGCTCCGCGAATCCGGATCCCGGCGTATGTCTCAAAGGTAGCCCCCTTGTCGGAACTGTATCGCTGTGCAGCTTCCAACAAGCCAATCATGCCTGCCTGCATAAGGTCATCCAGTTGGACAGATGCCGGCAGCCGCGCCATGAGGTGAAGCGCTATTTTTTTGACCAGCGGGGCCTGCTCCTCAACGAGCTGGGAAGGTCCTCGTGTACCCGTCCGGTTGTAGGTTCCAAGTTCTTTCGCCAATGTCATGTATCCGGCTATTCAGTGACAGGATCAAAATCAGACTTCGACGAGCCGCTCCACAAAGAATTCCAGATGTCCCCGGGGCGATGATGGCAGCGGCCAGCTATCCACTTTCTCCGCGAGGCTCTTGATCGCCAACGATGCTTTTGCCCGCGGATAGGCATCCAGCACGGCACGCTGGCGCTGTACCGCTTTTTTTACGGCCTCGTCATACGGCACCATACCCACATATTGTAGTGCCACATCAAGAAAGCGCTCGGTAACCCGGGTCAGTTTTTCAAACAGATGGCGACCTTCCTGCTCATTCCTGACCTGATTGGCCAGTATACGGAAGCGGTTGGTGCCGTAATCCCGGTTCATAAGCTTTATAAGGGCGTAGGCATCGGTGATAGAGGTAGGTTCATCACAGACAACCAGTAATAGTTCCTGTGAGGCTCGGAGGAAACTGACCACCGATTCGGAAATACCCGCAGCGGTATCAACGATCAGCACATCGATCTGGTCACCCAGTTCGCTGAACGCGTTGATCAGGCCAGCGTGCTCCAGATTGGAAAGCTGGGTCATGCGTTGGGTACCTGAGGACGCGGGCACGATTTTGATGCCACCGGGGCCGTTGACCAACACATCCCGAAGGTCACATTCCCCGGCGATGACGTCCTGGATATTACGATTGGCGGTAATGCCAAGCAGAACGTCAATGTTGGCAAGGCCCAGGTCGGCATCGAGCAGCACCACCCGCCGTCCCATTTGTGCTAGGGCGATGCCAAGGTTCACTGATACGTTGCTCTTGCCAACGCCCCCTTTCCCGCCGGAAACGGCAATCACCTGTACCGGATGTGGTTTGCTCATACTGACTCTGATCTCTTGCCGCGTTTAACCGCAGGCTGTGTTGTTTTTAAACAGCGACTGCCTGTTGCTGCTGGAGTTTCTTCAGCCTCTCCACGGCCAACCGCACCAGCGGAATGGACTCAGCGTGGTGCAGGTCTTCCGGGATTTTCTGCCCGTCGGTGTAATACGCCACCGGCAATCCCGTTTCCATGACGAATCCCAGCGATTCACCCAGGGTCAGTGCTTCATCGATTTTGGTCATCACACAACCCGTAAGATTTGCCATCTTATAGCAATGCCAAACGGATTTCATGATGCGCGGCTGACTGGTTGCCGAAACCACCAGATGGGTTCGAATCCGATGGTGACTGCGAGCCAGCTCCATAAGCTGCTCCTCGTAGCCCTTGTCGGTGCTGGTCAGGCCAGCGGTATCAATCAACACCAGGTGCCGGTCCGACAGTTCGTCCAGTATGTCGTCCAGGGAATGGGTTTCGTCCACAACCCGAACCGGAACGTTCAGTATGCGCCCGAACACAAATAGTTGCTCATGGGCCGCGACCCGATAGCGATCGGTGGTGACCAGCGCCAGAGAGTCGGCGCCGTGGCGCAGCACATAGTGCGCGGCCAGCTTGCCGATGGTCGTCGTCTTGCCGGACCCGGTTGGGCCCACCAGGGCGTAGACACCGCCCTCATCCGCCCATTCAGTACGTGCGGTCTTCACACCGGCGGCCAGCATTTTCAGAGACTGCTTCCAGCCATCCTCAAGCCGGCCTGCGCGGTGGCGCCGGGACAGAGAGTTGGCGAGCTCCAGCCCGAGACCAAACTCCTGCAACCTCTCAGACAGCCTCTGCTGTACTGCGTTAACCGCTGTTTGTTCGGGTTCACCGCCATTCCGGGCACTGACCAGGTCACGGAGGGAACTGATCTCCGCACGCATTTGCGCCAGCTCTCCGGAATAGGCAGCGCTGGCAGCGGTAGGCTCTTCAACCACCATGTCATCGTCGGCCAGCGATTCTTTCGACAAGCCAGCGTGGCCGAAGCCCCCACCCGCAACCGCATTACCATAGGTCGCGCGCTTTTCCCGCACTTCCCGAATACGATCGCGAGAGCGGCCGAGTTCGTCCTCCAGGCGGCGATGCTGTTCCGCCTGCATTTCGGCTAGCCGTGAGCCATTGGTGGCTTCCCGCGCAGCGTCACCGAGGCGTTGGCGCGCCATGTTTTCGTCATAATCGAGCGCTGTCACAATTTCGACGCCACCATCCACACGACGATTGGAAAGGATTACGGCATCGGGACCCATCTGATCCCGCACCTGACGCAGTGCCTCTGCCATGCTTTGGGCAAAAAACCGCTTAACTTTCATAATGATGCTTCCTCCCCGGTCAGCGCTTTCCAGCGCCTTCCGCCTTTCCAGCCGCGGTCTTTACTGACCGACGGATGCGACAATAGTGATCTGTTTGTTATCCGGAATTTCCTGGTACGACAGTACATGCAGACGCTCTACTCCGTAGCTGGCAAATTTCGCCAGTACCGGGCGCAAGGGCCCTGAAACCAATAGAATCGCCGGCTTGCCCAACATCTCCTGGCGCTGAACGCTGTCCTGGAGCGACCGCTGAAGCTTCTCAACCATATTTGGCTCCAGCACCAGCCCGATGTCTTCCTGACCGCCGGATTGTTGACTCTGCTGCATGGACTTCAGCAATAACTGTTCCAAGTCTGGATCCAGAGTGATCACCGGGATCTCTGTGTCGTTGCCACAGATACTCTGGACAATCATCCGGCGCAGTGACTGGCGGGCAACCGTGGTCAGCAGCTTCGGGTCCTGGCTCTTCGGATGAACGTTCACGATCGCTTCGGCAATAGAGCGCATGTCACGGATCGGCACTTCCTCTTTCAGCAGGTTCTGCAGCACCTTCAGCAGCAGGCTGATGGAAATGGTGGTGGGTACCAGTTCTTCCGCCAGCTTTGGAGATACTTTCTCGAGCTGTTCCAGCCACTTCTGGACTTCCTCATGGCCAAGCAGTTCGTGGGCGTGTTTCTGGAGGATCTGGTTGAGGTGTGTTGCCACTACGGTACTGGCGTCCACGACGGTATAACCGAGGGTCTGTGCCTGGTCTTTCTTGTCCGGTTCGATCCAACTGGCGTCCAGGCCAAAGGCGGGGTCTTTGCCCTCTATCCCCTCGATCTTGCCGAACACCTGACCTGGGTCTATCGCCAGTTCACGGTCCGGATGGATTTCTGCCTCGGCAATGGTCACCCCCATCAGGGTGATGCGATAAACATTGGGCATCAGGTCGAGGTTGTCGCGAATATGGACCGAAGGCATCAGGAAGCCCAGATCCTGTGAGAGCTTTTTGCGAACGCCCTTGATGCGGCTGAGAAGCTGACCACCCTGGGACTTATCCACCAGGGGAATCAGGCGATAGCCCACCTCCAGGCCCACGACATCCACGGTGGCCACATCGTCCCAACCGAGTTCCCGGGTTTCCCCCGGCGGCGGCAGCTGGGCACTGTGTTCACCGCCCTCACCACCGGGCGGCAGGTCGCGCCCCGGGCCTGCCGGACGGGCACCACCGCCCCGGACCGGGAACACACCATCTTCCTCAACGGTCTGGCGCTCCTGTTGCCATATGTACCAGGCAATACCACCGGCAATCGCGCCCAGACCAAGGAATGCCACGTGCGGCATGCCAGGAATCAGGCCAAGGATGATGAGGATAACGGCAGCGATACCCAGCGCCTTGGGAGCGTTGAACATTTGTTGCAGTATCTGCCCGCCCATGTCCTGGCTGGACGTTACCCGGGTAACCATGATCGCTGCAGACGTCGACAGCAACAGTGACGGAATCTGTGCCACCAGGCCGTCACCAATGGTCAGTAGTGCGTAGTTCTGTGTAGCGGTACCAAAATCGAGACTGTGCTGAAGCATACCGATGGCAATGCCACCGATCAGGTTGATGGCCAGGATCAACAGGCCGGCAATGGCGTCGCCCTTGACGAATTTACTGGCGCCGTCCATGGAGCCGTAGAAATCGGCCTCCTGGGCGATTTCAGCCCGGCGATGCTTGGCTTCTTCCTGGTTGATAAGACCGGCATTAAGGTCGGCATCGATAGCCATCTGCTTACCCGGCATGGCATCCAGGGTGAAACGCGCGCTGACTTCAGACACCCGGCCGGCACCTTTGGTGACCACCAGGAAGTTGATGATCATGAGAATGGCGAAGACCACCAGGCCAACCGCGTAGTTACCGCCGATGAGGACCGCGCCGAACGATTCGATCACCTTACCGGCCGCATCACCGCCCTCATGGCCGTTGAGCAGAACAATCCGCGTGGAGGCAACGTTGAGCGCCAGCCTCAACAGTGTTGCCACCAACAACACTGTCGGAAAGGAGGCAAACTCCATCGGCCGCAAGGCGTAGACACACACCAGCAGGATCACGATCGACAAGGTGATGTTGAAGGTGAAGAAAACGTCCAGCATGAACGCCGGCATGGGGAGAATCATCATGCCCAGCAATCCCATCAACATCACGGGAATGCCGATATTACCCCGCGTCAGGGATTTGACATTATTGAGGACTAGCGCTCGGTCCATGCCGGGAAACTCTCCGATTGGCGGTTAACCGCAGGGGTGTGCGGGTCGTTTTTTTGACGCAGACGCATCGTTTGACGGGGTATTCGCAAGATCCGTACCACCCCTTACGGCTTTTCTTGTCACCGCGCCTGACGGACTCGGCAAGATACGGTATCCTTGCGCCATTTGCTGGCGTCTTTACTGCGCCCACAACCACATCATCGACCCAGACGCAAAGGTGAGCCCATGCCAATTCACGAGGTCAAGCACCCCCTTATCCGCCATAAACTCGGCCTGATGCGCCGCTCAGACATCAGCACCAAGAATTTCCGGGAGCTGGCTCAGGAAGTCGGTGCCCTGTTGACGTACGAGGCCACCAAAGACTTCTCGCTGCAGAAGAAAACCATTGAAGGCTGGGCGGGCCCGGTGGAAATTGAACAGATCCAGGGCAAGAAAATCACCATCGTGCCAATCCTGCGGGCCGGCCTGGGTATGCTGGACGGCGTGCTCACCCTGATTCCTGGTGCCCGGGTAAGCGTCGTGGGCCAGGTACGCAACGAGGAAACCCTGGAAGCCAGCACCTATCTTGAAAAGCTGGTAGGCGAACTGGATGAGCGCATGGCGATGATCATCGACCCCATGCTGGCCACCGGCGGTTCCATGATCTCTACCATCGACCTGCTGAAGAAAGCCGGTAGCAACGAGATCCGCGCCCTGGTTCTGGTTGCAGCGCCGGAAGGCGTGGAAAAGGTGCTGGAGAAACATCCAGATGTGTCGATCTACACCGCATCAATCGATGACAGGCTGAATGAAAAAGGCTACATCCTTCCGGGGCTTGGCGACGCCGGCGACAAAATCTTCGGCACCAAGCAGAAGGACGTTTAATCATGCAGGACCATAGCACCGACCCGGTCTGGAAACAGGCCATTGCCGGCTCACAGATGCTGCTGGTGGCTTTTGGCGCACTGGTACTGATGCCTCTGATTACCGGCCTCGACCCCAACGTTGCGTTGTTCACCGCCGGTATTGGCACGCTGATTTTCCACATCGTCACCGGCGGCCAGATTCCCATTTTCCTGGCTTCATCCTTCGCCTTTATCGCCCCGATCATTGCCGCCAAGGGGCGCTTCGGCCTTGAGGAGACACTCGGTGGCCTGATGGCTGCGGGCATCCTCTATATCATTTTAAGTGGCGCGGTACGTCTGCGCGGTACCGGTTTCATCACCCGCCTGCTGCCCCCGGTGGTCATCGGTCCGGTGATCATGGTCATCGGCCTTGGCCTGGCGCCGGTGGCTGTCCACATGGCGTCCGGCCGCACCGGCGATGGCGCGCAACAACTGGTGCCCTACGACACCGCTATCTGGATTGCGATGATCTCCCTGGCCGTGACCGTGATTATGGCGGTCTGGTCCAGCGGCATCTTCCGCCTGATCCCGATAATGTTCGGCATTATTGTCGGGTACATTCTGTCGGCCTTTGCCGGCATCGTGGACCTGTCACCCATCACCAACGCGCCCTGGTTCGCCATCCCCAACTTTGTGGCGCCGGAGTTCAGCTGGGCAGCCATCCTGTTCATGATTCCCGTGGCCATCGCACCGGCCATTGAACACATTGGCGACATCCTCGCCATCGGTACCGTTACCCGCAAAAACTATCTGGAGAAGCCCGGCCTGCACCGCACCCTGCTGGGCGATGGCCTTGCCACCAGTGCTGCCTCAGCCCTTGGTGGCCCACCCAACACCACCTATTCAGAGGTTACGGGCGCGGTGGTGCTGACCAAGAACTTTAATCCCAAAGTCATGATCTGGGCGGCGTGCATTGCCATCGTGCTGGCGTTCATCGGCAAGTTCGGCGCAGCACTGCAAACCATCCCGGCGCCGGTGATGGGCGGCATCCTGTGCCTGCTGTTCGGCTCTATTGCCGTTGTCGGTCTGAATACCCTGATTCGTCACCAGGTCGACCTGTCGCAGGCACGCAACCTGGTCATCGTTGCCGTCACTCTGGTCTTCGGGATTGGTGGCATGGCGATTGGTAACCTGGAGGGCATCGCCCTTTGCGCGGTGGTTGCCATAGCCCTCAACCTGATCCTGCCAGGCAAAGGCGAAGCATGGGGCGCAAGGATTCATGAGAAAGACACCCACTGACGGCCGACCCATGAAAATGGCTGACAGCTCCGGCATCAGCTTTACCGCCCTCTATACCGGTGCCGTATGGCACCGGTACGGCCTTTCCGACGACGTGCTTGCGACGGATCAGGGGCGCTGGCTGTATCACCTGATGACGCCCTTCGAGGTCGGCAGCAAAACACTCATCGGCGGCAACATCCGCACCTTCCTGCTGCAGCGCCACATGATCATCGATCACCTGATAGAACAGGCCCTCGAACGTGGCGTCACCCAGGTTCTGGAAATTGCCTGCGGAATGTCTCCAAGGGGCATCCGCTTGCGGGAAAAGCACCCACACCTCCATATGGTGGAAGCCGACCTCCCTGACATGGCCACCAAAAAAGCCGCACGACTCCTGGCCTCCGGCCGCCTGGGCGATCACCATCAGGTAATGCCCATCGATATCCTGGCGGAATCCGGTGAACAGACGCTGGAGGCGGTTTTCGAGAGAGTGTTCGACAGCAAAGAACCGGTGGTTGTCGTCACCGAAGGACTGACCAGTTATTTTTCCTTGCCGGTTATTTCCGAATTCTGGAAACGCCTGGCGGCACTGCTGCAACAGCGCCCGGGTTCGGTCTACCTGTCTGAAAGCTACCTGATGCCGAACCAGCCGCTGCTACGCGGTGCCCTGAAATCTCTCGGTGGACTGCTAAGCACGGTTACCCGCAGTGATGTCAGCTTCCACTTCCTGCACGACCAGCAAGCTGCTGAGCACTTCGGTGCCTGCGGCTTTCCCTCCGTTACCGTCCACAACCCTGCTAACCTCTACGGCCAACTTCCAATTCCGGAGAGCCGCCGTGATCCTATGGTTCGGGTTATTGAGGCCTCGGTGTAACCTGCTTTTAGCCTTCCGGTTTGGCGTTAACGGGTGTGCGAAAGGGACTCCCAAAAAACGCCCGTGAATACGTCCCTGTAGGGCTCGGTCGCGCCATCCATGGCGCTCCACGTTTTTGGGAGCCCCTTCCCCACACCCTCTCGGGCAACATCGATATCGCAAGCAAAGTAAGTAATCAGATTGGTCCTATTGTGATATCTGTGATGACAGAAGTGGCTCTGCGGGTGGGCTGCCCAAAACTGTACGGAGCCATGGATGGCGGAGTCCAAGCGTCACATGGATGTGCCGAAGGAGCGTGTTTTGGGCAGCCCACCCGCAGAGCCACCTCCCCCAAACCATCAGGCTAGACAGCAGGCCAGCACCAAGCTACACATCGCGCCGCAAATCCGAAGGAATCGGAAACTTCGGCATCTGGGGCTTCTCGCCCCGTCCCTTACGGAATTGACGAAGCTGGAACACATAGGCAAGCACCTGGGCGATCGCCATGTACAGGCCATCCGGGATTTCACCCCCGATGTCAGTGTTGTGGTAAACCGCCCGCGCCAAGGGTGGCGTGCGGAGAATCTCCACTTTGTTCTCGCGGGCAATCTCCATGATCTTGAAGGCCGTTTCGTCCGACCCTTTCGCCACCACAATCGGCGCCGCCATCTTCTTTTGATCGTACTTCAAAGCCACCGCATAATGCGTCGGGTTAGTGATCACCACATCCGCGCCCGGCACATCCTGCATCATCCGACGTTGAGCCATCTCACGCTGCAACTGACGGATCTTGCCCTTCACTTCCGGCTTGCCTTCCGTATCCTTGTATTCGTCTTTCACCTCCTGCTTGGTCATGCGCAGCTTTTTCTGGTGATCAAAGATCTGGAACGGCACGTCGATCGCGGCAATGACGATGGTGGCACAGGCAAGGATGAAAAAGCTCCAGGCCATGGTCCACACAACATGCTCCATGGCCGATCTCGCAGGCTCTTCAGCGATGCTAAGCAGGTCATCCGTACGCAGGTTCAATATCAGGATCGCTACCGCCATCACCAGGCCGACTTTCAGGATGGCTTTGACCAGTTCAATCAGCGAACGCATGGAGAACATGCGCTTGAGACCTTTGAGAGGGTCCATTCTATTGAGCTTGGGGGCGATGGCTTTTCCGCTGACCAGCAGACCACCAATACCAATCGAGCCTGCGACTGCAGCGACGAGCAAGAGGATCAGCAAGGGCGCCAGGGACAGGGCGGCCTCCTTGGTGGAGGCAATCAGCTGGACGCTCATATGCCGGGTGTCGAAGATGGCGGAGCGCTCCAACACGAAGCTGTCGCGCATGATACTTTCCAGGGAAGCGCCCATTGACGCGCCAAACATCAGCAGGCCGCCGGCACCAGCCAACAGAACAGCCATGGTCGCCAGTTCCTTGGAACGCGCAGTCTGGCCGTCCTCCCTGGCTTTCTCAAGCCTTCGGGGGGTGGCCTCTTCGGTTTTTTCCTGGCTGTTGTCGTTTTCTTCGGCCATGGTTTTCCGTCGTTACTAAGGCTGCCCTTGCAGGTTTCGCATGAACTCAAACGTCTCCCGGGTGTACTGCTCGAAATGTGGCAGAAAATTGGCGTGCAGCACCCATATGGCAAATAAACCAAAAATCAGGCCAATCGGAAAACCCAGGGCAAAAATGTTCATCTGGGGAGCAGCACGTGTCATAACCCCAAAGGAAATATTCACGATAAACACGGCAGTGACAGCAGGAAGGGCCAGCAATATAGCGGACACAAATATCCAGCTGATGCGATGGGCAAGCTGCCACACACCAGTCTGCCCCAAACCTTCCAGGCCAATGGGGATGGTACGGAAGCTCTCTATGAAAACTTCGAACGCCACCAGGTGCCCGTTCATCGCCAGATACAGCAAAGTAATGGTGATGGTGTAGATCTGCGCCAGCACCGGCACACTCACGCCGTTGGCCGGATCAACCATGGAGGCAAAACCAAGCCCCATTTGCATGGCGATCATCTGGCCGGCCACAACAAACAGCTGGAACAGGGCCGTCAGGGCAAATCCCATACCCACACCGATGAGGATCTGCTGCAAGGTGATCACAACCCCGTCAGCACTGAATGCATCCACCTGAGGCACGGGCGGGATCATGGGCACTACCAAGATAGTGATAATAAGAGCGAGCCCTAAACGAACCCGTGCCGGGACAAGCTGGGTGCCGATAAAGGGAATGACCATCATGAAGCTGGCCAGCCGGAACAGCGGCCACAGGTGTTGACCTACCCACTGGTTGATCAGGTCGGCTGATATCTCCGTGGGCATGCCGGGTCAGCCGATCAGGTAAGGAATGCTGGTGATCAGCCGGTTTGCATGATCAAGGAGCTGGGTCAGCATCCACGGACCAGCAACGATAATGGTGATCAGTGTCACCAGCAGCCGGGGCAGGAAGCTGAGGGTCTGTTCGTTGATCTGGGTGGCGGCCTGGAAGGTACTGACCACAAGACCAATCACCAGGCCTGGCCCAATAATCAGGCTTGCCAACAGCACGATCATCCACAGAGCTTCACGCAGAATGTCGATAACGGTTTCGGGTGTCATGGTCGGCTCTCCCCTATATCCCGTAACTGGCGGCCAGCGTGCCCATGATCAGGGCCCAGCCGTCCACCAGCACAAACAGCATGATTTTGAACGGTAGTGAAATGATGATCGGAGACAACATCATCATACCCATCGCCATCAGTACGCTGGCGACCACCATGTCGATAATCAGAAACGGAATAAACAGGATGAATCCGATCTGGAACGCGGTTTTCAGTTCGCTGGTCACGAAGGCCGGCAGCAGCACCCAAAAAGAGACGTCTTCAGCGGTGTCGTATTCTTCGTCGGCGATACGCATGAACAGGCCCAGGTCGCTCTCCCGGGTTTGTGCCAGCATGAACTTCCGGAAGGGCTGACTGGCCTGCTCAACCGCCTCCAACGAGCTGAGTTCTTCCTGCATGTACGGCTGCAGAGCCACTTCGTTCACCTCTTCCAGGACCGGCTTCATGATGAAGATGGTCAGGAACAGTGTCAGGCCGAGAAGGATCTGGTTGGAAGGCGTGGACTGCAGCCCAAGAGCCTGACGCAGGATTGCGAACACCACGATGATGCGGGTGAACGACGTCATCATCATCAGCATGGCAGGCAGGAACGTCAGCGCCGTCATCAGCGCCAGGATTTGCAGGGATACGGAGTATTCCTGAACGCCCTCTTCCTCGCCCGGCGTTACCGTAAAGGCCGGAATACCGGGTATATCCGCCAGCGCAGTGGGCGCCCAGGCCGTAAGAATGAAAAGGGTCAGTAACGCCAGGATGCGCCCGGACACAGGTACCGCCATGTCAGGAACCTTCCTTCGATGAAGAACCGGAGCCCCAGGATTTCCCGATCATGCCTTGGAGTTTACGGGCGAAATCACTGGACACAGGATCACCGGCACTGACGACCGGCTCATCAAACACATGCAAAGTGCGAATGGCTGAAGGCGTAACACCAATCAGAATCTGTTTGCCACCGACTTCGACCAGGGCAATCCGCTCACGCGTGCCCATGGGCATCACCGAAACCACCTTGATAGCCCGGGTGTTGCCGCCCGTCATCCCGCTCATGCGACGCACAATCCAGGCACAACCAAAGATAATGGCAATCACCGCCAGCAGGCCCACGCCCAGCGTCAGCATGGTGGCCACGGTATCCGGTGCGCTGGCAACTTCCCGGGCCGGCCCTTCCTGCTCCTGAGCGCGCGTCAAGGCAGGCATAAAGGCCGCCAGTAACACGCCGGGAACGCCATAACGGACAGCAAAACGATGCACCCGCACCATCCTATTTCTGCAACCGCTTAATGCGTTCGCCGGGGCTGATGACGTCCGTCAGGCGGATGCCGAACTTCTCGTTCACCATGACCACTTCGCCGTGGGCAATCAGGGTGCCATTGACCAGCACGTCCAGCGGCTCACCCGCCAGCCGGTCCAGTTCAATGACCGAGCCCTGATTCAACTGCAACAGGTTGCGAATCGGAATCTGGGTGTTACCCACTTCCATGGAAATGGTCACGGGAATATCGAGGATGACATCCAGGTCCGGTGCGGGACCAGTGCCCTGGCTGAAGTTCGATCCCTCCGGAAACTCTTCCATAGGTGCCGCACGGACATTATCTTTGGCGTCGTCGCTGCCGTCATCGTCGTCGGTTTCTCCAGCCTCTGCCATGGCCGCAGCCCACTCGTCCTCGCGGCCATCTTCGTCGGCATCCCCCGACTCTTCCATGGCGGATTCCCACTCGGCGGCAAGCTTCTCGTCTTCGCTGAGTTCCTGCTCGTCTTTCTTATCGTCGTCAGCCATTGCGTCCCACCTTCAGTTGTTTTTTCACTTTGGGCACCGTCGCCCGGTCATGAATCCTTAGCGCCAGCTTGCCATCACGGGTTCCCATCGTGGCTTTGTAGACCGGAATGCCATTGGCAGTCAGGGTCAGTAACTCGGGGATTTCCACGGGGATGATGTCACCTTCCTTCAGTTTGGCAATATCGCGAAGAGAAATGCGTCGGCGGCAAACCGTGGTGTTAATGGGAACATTCACGTCCTTGATATCTTCCTGAAGCGCACTGACCCAGCGTTCATCCACGTCGTCAATGTCGCTCTGGACGCCAGCGTCCAGCACATCCCTTATGGGTTCAATCATGGAGTACGGCAGCGCCATGTGCAGCTCGCCACCACCACCATCAAGCTCAATGTGGAAGGTGCTCACAACCACCACCTCACTGGGGCTGACGATGTTGGCCATGGCCGGGTTGACTTCGGAACTGAGGTACTCGAAATCCACCTTCAACACCGCATGCCAGGCTTCCCGCATGTCATGAAACACCTGGTCAAGCACCATCTGTACGATACGGGTTTCCGTCGGGGTAAATTCGCGGCCCTCGATTTTGGCGTGTCGGCCTTCCCCGCCGAAGAAGTTGTCCACCAGCTTGAAGACCAGCTTGGCGTCCAGCACAAACAGCGAAGTCCCCCGAAGCGGGCGAACCTTGCAGAGGTTGAGGCTGGTGGGCACGTACAGGGTGTGGATGTACTCGCCGAACTTCATGATCTGAACACCACCGGTGGACACATCGGCGTTGCGGCGCAACAGATTGAACAGGCTGATCCGGGTATAGCGGGCGAAACGCTCGTTGATCATTTCCAGTGTGGGCATCCTGCCACGGACAATGCGGTCCTGGCTGGCAAGGTCGTAGGACTTGATACCGGCTTCGTCGGTTTCATCATAGGTATCAATGTCGCCGTCATCCACACCATGGAGGAGCGCGTCAATTTCGTCCTGTGACAGTAAGTCCTGCATACGTTTCTCTGCCTGTGATGTCCGCCCTACCGGGCGCTGTTGCATTCTTTAGCTTGCCCTAGATTGTCTCTAGTACATTGCTAATGCATTTCTAACGCATTCTCTACTGAACGACAAAGTTCCTGAACAGCACGGCCAGCAAGGGCGGCTCCCCTTCCTGTTCTAGCGCGCTGTTAACGGTCGCCAGCATATCATCGGCCAGCGCCTTCCGGCCTTCCGGCGTCTGTAACTCGTTAAAGTCCCTGCCACCGAGTACGCCGATCAGTTTGCTGCGAAGCAATGGCATATGCTGGTTGGCCGCAGCCAGTGCTGCCGGGTCCTGAGCCTCGAAAGCCAGATATACCTGGGCATAGCGTTGCCGCCCTTCGGCCTGCACTGTCGTGACCAGGGCCTTCTCCAGCACCGTGTAGGTGCTGGGCACAAACACTTCAACCTGCTCCGAGCTGTCTTCCTGTTCTGCATCAGCCATGCCCGGGATGCCACCGCCCAGAAACCACATGGTACCAACGACTGACAACCCGACCGCCAGAACAATCACCACGGTCAGCATCAGTATCAGTTTGAGCTTGCCTTTCTTTGCCGGCGCCTCAGGGGGCGCATTGTTTTCAGCCATAACGTAGGTCTGCCAGAAATCCGTCAACCGGAACGGTTATAAAGAGGTTTAAGCAAAGGACGGGCCAGATAACCCCATCCTCCCTATCAGAACAGCAGTTTAGCGTTGCTGGGGAGGATGGGCAAAGGGAGAGTGATGCAGAATCATCAGGTGAAGGGGTGCCGAGGTCAGGCGAAGATATCAACTTCGCCTTTCCAAGTCAGATCAAGGGATTCAGATGGAAGATCCTGTTCGTCCAGGCCGCCATCGGCAAGTACTGCCCTCTCGTCCTTGCTGCCCTCCCCGGCATTGTCCTCGCCGGCTTGCTGCTGCGATGAATCACTGACGTCAAACTGGTCCAGTGACAGTCCCTGCTCACTCAGCATGTCCCTGAGACGGTGGCTGTGCAGTTCAAGCTGGTCCCGCACGGCCTGGTTGGCGGAATGAACGGTAATGTGTGCCTGCTCCTGCTGAACCTGAACCCTGACTTCCATGGGCCCCATATCAGGCGGTGTGAGATGTATTTCGGCGACAGACATATTTCGTGCTGTCAGCCAGGTCAGCTTTCCGACGAGCTTGTCCCCCCACTCCGCGTGACTGACCGGTACATCAATAGAGGTGGTATACCCTCGCAAGTTGGCGACCTCTGCAGGCAGCTTTGCCGTATTCGGATTGGCCAGCTGCTGGTTAGCCAACTCTGCAGCGGCCTGGAAACGCACCGCGCCTTGCAGCGATGGGGTTTCCTGAGGACGCGATGCGTCTGCCGCCACACCCGACAACAAAGCGTCGGTCAATGCCAGGCCCGGCGCAGCGCCTGAACCACTTCCCTGCACTGTCGACAGGGCCTGTTTGCCTGCGGTATTGCCAGGCAGGCCTGCAATCATTCCGGCAAATGCTTGCACACCCGGCAGTGCGCCACTACCGGCACCCGGGTTGCCGCCCGACACTGCCGTGGTGTTCCCCCCCGCCGGCATCAGCAGAGCCTGAAGTTCAGCGAATGTCAGGGGAACAACCTCCTTCGGCGCCTCCTGATCCGCTAACGATGGAGACTCAGCTTCCCCAGATGGAGCGGCCTCCTCTTTTTCTGCAGTCGGTTTTTCCGGAGCCCCTTCCTTGCCCTGAACCTCCGAGTTGTCAGCCTGGGCATTGGTTCGCGGTTCCTCAGGGTCATCGGCGGGTTTGCTTTCGCTTTTGTCCCGGCCGGCCTGGTCGGCACGGCCAGTATCCTCGGCCCGAGCCTGATCACGCTTTTCAGCCTGTTTTCGATCGATTCGTTGCTGCTCCTCACGAGACACGGAATCAAACGGACTATCGCCGTTTTTTTCCCGATTGCCTGAGACGCTTTTCGAACCGTTATCGGCCTGTGGACCCTGTGGGGAAGCCTGGGGAAGAACCATTTGGGACATGGCAACCTCTTGCCGCTTTTACTGGATGACGGTGGAATCTGAACGCTGCAGACGCCCTTTCAGTGCGCTAATCCTGCTTTTCAGCGCACCTGTACGGTATCAAAGCAAAAGCGATGCCATTCGTTCACGTCACGCAATAAAACGCTTGAGTGTGCCCTCAACCTGTCGGAATTCATTCTCGATGTCGTCGAGCATTGCTCCGGCCTGTGACAATTGATTGTCGCGGCCCGCCTTTTCCGCCTCGAAACAAAGTTCGCCCAGTCGAGGGGCACCAATATTGATGCAACTGCCTTTGAAGCTGTGAGCGGATTTTGCGAACGCGTCAGCATCCGATTTTTCCAGTGCCGACCGCAGATGCGCAATACGGTCAGAGGAATCATGGAGGTAAGTATTGATCAGAATGTCGAACTCATTCTCCATGACTTCCTGCAACTCGGCCAACGCTTCTTCATCAAGGTGTGGTTTGTCCGTCATGACCAACCCCCTGGTTGTTGGGTGATACTGCCCTCACGGCCAGTAACCTCAGAAAAATACCAATCATATACAATTTCAGCCTTGGTGCCATGTTCCCGGTAATTCAGGGAACGCCCAATTTTTTGTAACAACAGCAAACCTCTGCCTGAATAGCGGCGCTCATCTTCGGCCTCCGGACGCACACTGCTGAAATCAAAGCCACTGCCACTGTCTTCGCAGACAATAACCAGCTGCCCGCCCCTGTCTGTCATGGTATGGGTCAACGTAAAGCGTATAAAGTGGCCCGCCACATCGGCCAGCCTCCGCTCACGTTCAGCGTAGTAGTGCCCGAATCCGTCGGGTGTCGCCTTCCAGTCCGAGCACAAGCCAAGCACACCGTGTTCCAGTGCGTTGCTGTACAGCTCAGACAACAGCGTATATATCTCGCCACTCTTCCGGCGCAGCCCCGGCACCTCCATGCAGATATGCAGCAGCAAAGGCAGGGGGCTGAACTGCCCCAGGGTTCGATCCTGAACCTCGTACACACAGCGCCACTCCGACGGCCCCTCCAGTGCGGACTGGGGCAGTCGATCGGAAATACCAACCAGTTCCGCGTCTTCCGCCATTCGCAGGCTGATCAACGTCAGGTCGTCCTGTTCAGGCTGATTTCCGGTAAAGGTACGAATGCCGGCCATAATGGTTTCAAACGGTGACCCCTGTCGGCTCATTTCGTCGAGAGAGCGGGCAAGGCGCTGCTCTCCATACATCTCACCCTGATGGTTCTCAGCCTCCATCACACCGTCTGTCATCATCAGCAAGGTATCACCCGGCTCGGTATGGAACACATCCATACCCGCATCAAACCGTGCACTGCCGAGCACCCCCAAGGGCAGGTGCCGTGAAACAATGGTTTCACGCGCTCCATCCTTTCTCAGTAACACTCCGTCAGGGAGCCCTCCATTCCAGATCTGCAGCTGGTTCAGGTGAAAATCCGCCTGGATCATGGCTGCACAACAGAACATTCCGGTGGGCAGTATCCGGCCCAGTTTCTGGTTGATCTCCCGGAGTACATCGCTGCCACTGAATCCCTTGCTGGTCATGCCGTAGAAAATTTCCGCCACGGGCATGGCGCCGATGGCGGCCGGCAGGCCATGACCAGTGAAATCCCCAATCAGTATTTGCATGCCGCCAGCCGGGCGTGGACAGGCGAACAGCACGTCGCCGTTGAAAATTGACATTGGCGACGCATGAAAGCGGATATTGGGCGCGTCCAGACAACCGGTATGGGCAACGTTGTCAAACACCCGCTTCGCAACCTTCTGCTCTTCCAATAGCGTGCTGTTGCGTTCGCGAATCAGATCCCGGTGATGGCTCAGGGTGCGGTGCATCAACCGCATGCGATTGAAGGCGTTAATCTTGGCTTCAATGATGATGCGATTGTAGGGTTTGGTCAGAAAATCGTCGCCGCCAGCCTCCAGGCAACGAGCCAGGGCGCCGGCGTCCGACAATGATGTCAGGAAAATCAGGGGAACCAACTGCTCTCCCGCCAGCACCTTGATCTGCCGGGCGGCCTCCATCCCATCCATAACCGGCATCAATGCATCCAGCAGGACGATGTCTGGCGCAGACTTGCGGAAAATATTGACGGCTTCCAGTCCGTTTTCGGCGTCTTCAACCTCGTGACCAAGGCGGCGCAACAGGGTTTTGAGTATCAGACGATCACTGTGGCTGTCATCGGCAATGAGAATCCGGAGTGGCCGGTTTTCTGGGAGTGGATCATCCACATCGGGCCTCCGTGACGTCTTCCCCGGGTGATTCAGCGAATCGCGAACAATTGTTCAAAGTTGGAGATTGACAGAATACGACGCACATCGCTGTTGCAGTTTTCGATGCGAATCCGGGCACGGTCACCCCCCGCGTAGTCACGCAGCAACAGCAACATGCCTAGGGCGGAACTGTCGAGGTAGGTGGTGTCCGAAAGATCGACGACAAAGCAGCTCACCTTTTCGTCGCCATGTTCGTACGCATCACGAAACGCCTGATGGGTGCTGAAATCGAAACGCCCTTCAATTTTTATGGTCAGGGTCTGGCCATCGTCACTGCGATGCGTATGAATCGGCATTCCGGAGCCTCCATGGTATGCGTGCCGGGTAACGGGAAATGACAGGTGTGCCCAGAGCACCCTGACATAAAGGATAGCTTACAACACCGAATTTGCATCCGCCGTTTGCCATTTGGCAACCCGCTCAGCGCCGCCTCGCCAGTATCCGCCCGGCGGCTTCGTCCATTTGCTTCTGGTCCCTGACATCCTGCTCCCGCTGCTCGTGCCGGCGACAGGTTTCAATGTACTTTTCCATTCCCCGGCGCCGCTCCCAGGCCCTCTGCCATTCTTCCCGGCACGCCTGGAGCCGTTCTGCCGCCTGTGTCAGCAGTTTCTGCTGTTGCACAATCACCTGATCCAACTGGGCTATAAACGCCTGCCAGCCCTGGAGGCGAGCAACAGACACCACACCTTTCTGGCTACTGCGGATCTGTTCCCGGTATTCCCGCTGATACCGCTCAAGGTTTTCTATCTGCTGGCGCTGGGCTTCATGATGCTGCTGTGCTTCCGCCATTTTTTCCAAAGCGGCCTTTTCTTTACGTTCTTCCAGAGTGAGCACGACCGAAAGGCGCTGGGACCTGAGCATCACCTACCACCTCCATCGGCCTGTGGCGGGGTCTTGGGGCGATCGGGAGAGCGTCTTTCCGGCACCACCGCAAGCAACTGCTGGATGCTGTCCTCCAACGGTGCGCTTTCGTTCAACCCCTGCTGGAGGAACTGTCCCATGTTGCCGATATGGGTGATGGCAAAATCGGTTTCAGGATCTGATCCTTTTACATAGGCCCCGACACTGATCAGGTCCCTGGCCTGCTGATAGCGGGAGTAGACCTGTTTGAAGCGCTGGGCGCGGGCAAAATGTTCGGTCTCGGTCACCTGCGGCATTACCCGGCTGATGGACGCCTCCACATCGATGGCGGGGTAATGGCCTTCTTCCGCCAATCGCCGGGACAGCACAATGTGGCCATCCAGGATCGCCCGCGCGGCGTCCGCGATAGGATCCTGCTGGTCATCGCCTTCCGTCAGTACGGTATAGAATGCAGTAATAGAGCCACCACCAGGCCTGCCATTGCCGGTACGCTCCACCAGTTGCGGCAATTTGGCGAAGACCGAAGGCGGATAGCCCTTGGTGGCTGGAGGCTCGCCGACGGCCAGGGCAATTTCCCGCTGGGCCTGTGCATAGCGGGTCAATGAATCCATCAACAGCAATACCCGCTTGCCCTGATCCCGGTAGTATTCCGCAATCCGGGTGGTCAGCATGGCAGCACGCAGGCGCATCAGTGGTGAGTCATCGGCGGGGGAGGCAACCACAACAGAGCGGGCAAGCCCTTCGTCCCCAAGGATATCCTCAATGAACTCTTTAACCTCACGGCCCCGTTCGCCGATCAGGCCAACCACCGTGATATCCGCGTTGGTGAAGCGGGTCATCATACCCAAGAGAACACTCTTGCCAACGCCGCTGCCGGCAAACAGGCCCAGGCGCTGCCCCTGGCCGACGGTCATCAGTGAATTGATAGCCCGGATACCCACATCCATGGACTGACGCACCGGCGCACGGTCCAGCGGGTTGATGATATCGCCACTGAGAGACACGCGGGCCTCCGCCTGCAGCGGGCCCTTGCCGTCCAGTGGCTCGCCGTTGCCGTTGACCACCCGCCCCAGCAACTCCGGGCCGACCGGCACCCGGCTGGCTACCGACAACGGCACCACCCTGGCTCCAGGGCGCAACCCCTCTATGGCCGTAAGCGGCATCAGATAGACACGGTCATCCTCAAAACCCACCACTTCCGCTTCCACGGTGCCGGCGCCCTGCCCGGTAATCACGCAGCGGTCGCCGACCACCATGGGGCAACCCACACATTCCAGGGTAAGGCCTACCATGCGCGTCAGCCGCCCGGACAGTTCCGGCTGGGGGTCTTCGGTAAAGTAATCCTGCAGTCGTGTCAGGCGTTCAGCCAGGTGTGCTGTCATGGCCTTCATCCTCGTCGGAGTCAAGCACATCGTGCCGGAAGTCGGTCAGATCGCCCATCATGGCATCAAGCTCTTCCCCCTCACCGGCGGATTCGGTGTCCAGTTGGCGGTCCAGCATGCCCTGAACGGCCTTCTGGAAGCGTTTTTCCACCGTGAAGTCCACCAGGCTGTGGCGGGTTTCCAGCTTGCAACCGCCCCGAAGAACAGAAGCATCTTCGACAATGGAGGTCGCCGCCTCGAACCTGTCGGCAACCTCACTGACCCATTGATAGTCATCCGGATGAATATGGATGCGCACGTTTTCCGTTGTAGATGGTAGCGCCGTCATCGCCTTGCGGACCACGTCGGTAATGTGGGAAGAATCCAACGACAGCTCCCGGAAAACCACGGAGCGCGCAAGAACGGTCGTCAGATTGACCAACGCCGTTTCCACCTCGTCTTCATGGCGTTTGATTGGTTCCAGTAATTCGCCAAGCAAATGCTCCAGCCGGTCCAGCTTGGCATCCACCTCCTTGCGGGTGTCCGCCAGGCCTTCCTCCGCGCCCTGCTCGCGGCCCTCGGCAAGCCCTGCTTCAAAGCCTTCCCGGTGCCCCTGCTCACGACCTTCGCTCAGCCCCGCCTGATACCCTGCGTCACGGCCTTCCGCATGACCGTCTTCACGGGCCGCCTGGCGGATCTCCTCAATATCAGCGGCGGTCAACGGCTTTACGTCGCGGTCTTCTTCCTGCGCGATTTCATTGCCGCGCGCATCCAACAGCGGAAGCTCCCAACGCTCGTAGGCCGTGAGGTTTTCCTTGGGAATGCGATCGAGGTTGCGACGGGGATCTTTCATCACATCATTTCTTCGCCAGCACCACCAAGGGTGATCTCACCAGCTTCAGCCATACGACGGGCAATGGTAATAATGTCCTTCTGGGCAGACTCCACTTCACTGACCCGTACCGGCCCCTTGGCCTCCAGGTCATCCTGCAGAAGTTCTGCGGCCCGCTTGGACATGTTCTTGAAGATTTTCTCCTGAACGGCGTCATCGGCGCCCTTGAGCGCGACGACCAGCACCTCGGAAGACACTTCCCGCAGCAACGCCTGAATACCACGGTCGTCAATGTCCTTGAGGTTATCGAAGACAAACATCAAGTCCTCGATTGTGGACGCCAGGTCCGGGTCCATGTCCTTGATGGAATCCATCAGGCCGCCTTCAACGCTGCGATCCATGAAGTTCATGATGTCAGCCGCCCGTTTGACCCCGCCGATGCGGCTGG
>NZ_DELU01000021.1:0-31198 GCF_002352785.1 Marinobacter sp. UBA2688 | reverse complement strand
CCGCCCGTTTGCCCCCGCCGATGCGGCTGGTCTGGGCCGCTGAGCCACCGGAGAACTGCTTCTCGAGGATATCGTTGAGTTCCTGCAGTGCCTGCGGCTGGATACTTTCCAGCGAAGCCACCCGCATCATTACATCCAGGCGCACCTTGTCGTCCAGAGTGCCGAGGATCTCCGCGGCCTGGTCCGGATCGAGGTAGGAAATAACGATGGCCTGAATCTGGGGGTGCTCGTAACGAATAATATCGCCCACCGCACGGGGTTCCATCCACTTCAGGGTATCCAGGCCGGTGGTGTTGCCACCAATAAGGATACGGTCGATCAGGCTGGAGGCCTTGTCGTCCCCCAGGGCCTGGGTGAGCATGGTGCGAATGTAATCATCATTGCCAACCCCCAGACCGGTCTGGCCGCCAACAGCCTCGACAAACTGGTTCAGGACATAGGTAACGTCGTCCTTGCTGACGTCTTTCATCTGGGCCATGGCCACGCCAACCCGCTGGACCTCTTTCGGCCCCATGTGCTTGAGCACTTCGGCAGCGTCGTTTTCGCCCAGCGACATCAGCAGGATTGCCGCCTGCTCCACCCGCGGAATCTTGCGCTGGGGCTTTTGCGCCGCATCAGGCTGGCGGTTGTTCTCATCAGTCATCGACATTCACCCACTGGCGCATCACCTGGGAGACCCTTGCGGGGTCTTCAGCAATCAGGCCTTTCAGTGCATTCAATTGCCTATCATAGCTGTCTGTCGCGCCGGGCAAAAGCAGATCGTCCTGTGAATGCATGGCTTCGCGCAGAGCGTCGCCGCCTTCGATGCCATCAAGGCCGTCATAGCCGTCCTCGGAGTCGCCCCTGCGTTCGCTGCGGCCACCGCCGGACAGACTTTTCAGGGTGGGTCGCAACAGGCCCAGAACCAGAACCAGAATGACCAGGCCTGCGAGCACCTGCTTCATCAGGTCCCAGAACCACGGCTGCTCCCAGAACGCCGGTGCTTCAAACTCGATCTGCTCTTCGGCGGCGAACGCAGTGTTCATCACCGTAACACTGTCACCCCGGGCGGCCGAATACCCCACGGCATCGCGTACCAGCATGGTCAGGCGCTGCAGTTCCTGTTCCGGCCAGGGTTCATAGCTGACTTCGCCGGTCTGGGGATCCACCACTTTCATATCATCAACCGCCAAGGCTACCGACAAACGTTTTATGCGGCCAAGTTCCTGGCGGATATAGCTGACGGTGCGGTCCATTTCGTAGTTTCGGGTCGACTCTTCACGCACGTTCACCGGCGGCGCCTGGACGTTGCCCTCGTCATCGGCGGTTGCCTGTTCCGGAACTGTCGGCTGAGCGGGCGGCTGGTTGGACAGGGCGCCGGGGATTCCACTGGCGCCGCCACCGGCACGCCGCTCGGACATCTGGCGCTCGCTGCGCACAGCTTGCTGTTCGGGATTGAACAGCTCCTCAGCCTGTTCCACCGAGGAGAAATCGAGATCAGCCGTCACTTCCGCACGGAAACGACCGTCGCCCACCACCGGCCTGACCATGGAGGCAACCCGACGAGCCAGGCGATCCTCAACGCGGGAGGTGTAATCGTACTGGTCTTCAATCTGCTGGCTGTCACCGCCGTCTTCACGACCGGTGAGCAGGTTTCCACTCTGGTCGACCACGGTCACATTGTCCTTGCTCATTTCCGGAATGCTGCCGGCAACCAGGTTCACGATCGAGGCAATCTGCTCCTGCTCCAGGCGACGACCGGCAATTACTTCAAGGAACACGGACGCTGTCGGCGTGCGCGCGTCGCGGACAAACACCGAGCGCTCCGGAATCGCCAGATGAACCCGAGCGGCACGAACCGTGCGCATGCTGCCAATCGTTCGTGCCAGCTCGCCTTCCAGGCCACGGCGGAAACTGATGGTTTCCATAAACTGAGAGGTTCCAAGGCCACGGTCCTGGTCCAGCAGTTCGTAGCCCATGGTCTGCTCGTCCGTCACGCCCTCTGCTGCAAGTTTCAGGCGGGCGTTATAGACCTCATCGGAGGGCACCAGCAATGCGCCTGTGCGTGGATCCATACGGTAGTCGATGTTGTTGGCATCTAGAATGGTCGTGACATCCTGTGGGTTGTAGCCGGACATATCCCCCACCACAGGCTGGTAATTGGGCTCCTGGGCCCAGAGAACCACGGCAACGCCAAGGGCAACACTGGCGGCAAGCCCCACCATCAGGCCCACCTGTCGCAGCAGGTTCAACCGGTTGAAGCCGAAAATCAGGTCGCTACGGCTCTCGCCGGTATCGTCTCCCCGCGCCGCGGGCATGTTCGAGGATGAGGTTTCAGCAGGTACGCTGGCCATGGGTCCGCTCCGCTATCAAACCGGCATATTCATGATGTCTTCGTAGGCCTTCACCACCCGGTTACGGACCTGGGTCAATGCCTCGAAGGAGATGGATGCTTTTTCAGACGCGATCATGACGCGGGAGATATCCATGTTCGGATCGCCCATTTCATACGCCGTCTTCATATCACTGGATGTTTGCTGGAGTTCGTTCACAGAACCCACAGCCTGGCTGAGCATGTCGCTGAATTTGGGAGTGTCGGAGGTTTCCTGGACCTTGGACGGCCCGTCCATCCGTCCGCGAATGTTGTTGTCCTGTTCAACCCGCTGATTCTCCATCATCTGCGAGCGCATATTGCGAATTTCTGAAAGGACACTGTTGATGTCAGCACGCTGAACCATGATTCACTCTCCCGGCCCGCCGTATAAATGGGCAAGCCATTGACCTGGACATATCTGAACAGGTCAAAGCAAACCGCAGGCCAACATAATTTATTTGTTAATTTTCATAATGTTAATTAACAATCGGAGAGAAAGGCGAAAGACAGCGGCGGTCTTTTGACGTGGGCACAAAAAACGGCACCCTTGGGTGCCGAACGAAGGAGCCTGTTGGTTGTGGTCAGGCGGCGGCCAGCTCTGCATCCAGATCGATGCCGGCATCGCGCATCTGGGCCAGCTTGTATCGGAGCGTGCGCGGGCTGATACCCAACTGCTCCGCCGCCCGGTTGCGTCGACCACGCTCTTTTTTCAACGTTTGGATGATAATCCGGAATTCACGCTGTCGGACTTCATCACCCAGTGACGTGGAAGATAGCGCTCCGAGACCCGACAGGCTTTCCTCGGCATAGGTATCCTGAGCGTCCCGATCAGGTGACTCAGCCCCGGATTCGGAAACGACTGGGTGTGGCGAGGCCGGAGATGTCGTGCCGGCGGGGCCACTTTCCATACGCCCGGTAATTCCGAGTTCCAGGCAAAGGTCACCAGCATGGATGACATTCCCCTGGTGCAAGACCAGCGCCCGCTGTATCGCGTTGTCCAGCTCGCGAACGTTGCCCGGCCATTGATGACCCATCAGCGCATCTCTGGCGTCGGGCGCGAAGGTCACGCCGGTCAATTTCATCTTGCGGCAATGATTTTTCAGCAATGCATTCGCCAGCGGCATGATATCCAGTGTACGTTCGCGCAGTGGCTGCCAGTGCATGGGGAAGACCGTCAGCCGGTAGTACAGGTCTTCACGGAATTTGTTTTCCCGCACGTAATCGGACAGATCCCGGTTGGTCGTGGCAATAACCCGTACATCCAGGGCGATGGTCTTGCGACCACCGACCCGCTCAACCTCGCGCTCCTGGAGCACCCGCAACAGCTTGGATTGCAGGCCAGGATCCATTTCCGAAATCTCATCCAGCAGGATGGTGCCACCATTGGCCTGCTCGAACTTGCCCGGGGAGGATGCAACCGCACCGGTAAAGGCACCCTTCTCGTGGCCAAACAGGATGGCCTCCAGCATATTCTCGGGAATTGCCGCGCAGTTGATCGCCACGAACGCCTGGTCTGACCTGGGAGACTGCTGGTGAATATAGCGCGCCAACACCTCTTTACCGGTTCCACTTTCCCCGGAAATCATCACCGTCGAGTCACTGGCTGCCACCTTCGCCGCCAGTTGGAACATCCGTTTGCTGATCGGATCTTCCGCAACGGGCTGGTCGACACTTTTCTGGCGGCCGCCGCCGACCACTCTGGTCACCGCATCCACAAGCACTGAGGGCTCGAACGGTTTGACCAGGTAGTCGATGGCACCGGACTGCATCGCGGACACCGCATGGCTGATCTGACCATAGGCAGTGATCAGCATGGTCGGCAGGCCGGGGTACCGTCTTTGTATTTCATGCAGCAAATCGTGACCGGACATCCCAGGCATGTTCACATCACTGACAACCATATCCACCGGCGACTCAGCCAGCTTCGCCAGGGCCTGCTCCGCATTGGCGGCTTCACGCACGCGAAACTTTGCCAGCTCAAGGGTGGTAACCAGCGCTTCTCGAAGATCCTGGTCATCCTCAACAATCAGAATTTGGGCTTTGGCCATAATAGCCTCCGATCAGTCATTCTTTGATGGCTGCTGCCGACGGTCACCCGTCGACAACGAACGCATCAATGGCAGGGAAATGATGGCAACAGCACCTCCGGCGGCAGGCGCATCAATCGAGAAACGACCCTGGTGCGCTTTCACCACCGCCTGGACCACGGCAAGGCCCAAGCCGGTGCCGTGGGATTTGGTGGTATAGAACGCTTCCAGCAATTGACTTGCCTGCTCCGTGGTAAACCCAGGACCGTTATCACTCACGCGCACCACCAGTTCCTCGTCAACGGACACAACGGCAACTTCAACGTTCGTCGCCCCGGCCTCCACGCTGTTGTTCACTAGGTTGGTACAGGCACCCACCAGAGCATCACGATTGCACATCAGCGCGGCGCTATTGACCTGGTCACTCAACTCCACCGACACACCGGCAGGGAGCTTCAATCCTTCCAGCGCGGAAGCCAGCGCCTGAACCAGGGTGTCGGCAGACAATTCCTCTGCCAACCGCGTCTCGCCCCGGGCGAAAATAAGCATGTCACGCACCTGCTGCTCCAGGTGCGTCAAGCGGGACATCAACCGTGAGGCACAACGCTGACGCATCTCCTCGTCCAGGTCTTCCTGGCTGAGGTGCCCGCCATACAGAATGGCAGCCGACAGCGGTGTACGAATTTGATGAGCCAGGGAGGCCACCATCTTGCCCATGGCGGAAAGCCGCTGGGCATGGGCGAGCTGAGACTGCAAATGACGGGTTTCAGTCAGGTCCGTCAGCAGGATCAACTGCCCCGGCTGGTTTTCCATGGTACGAATTTCAATACTGACACGACGGCCATCCTTGAGTGACACTTCGTGGCCATCGTCGCGGCGGGGCGCAAAACAGCGGCGGATAACATCCACCCACCGCTCTCCACCAAGAGGCTCCCCCAACAACGTGATCGCCGCCGGATTGGTCTGCGTCACCACCCCCTGGCTGTCGAGCACCACAACCCCGGCCGGTAGCGCATGCAGAAGCGTCGAGAGCCGGTCTGCCAGCTCCTCTTTCTGCTCCAGCTCCGCCTGGCGCTGCTGGGATTCCGCGGACAGCTCCCCGGACAACTGATTAACACGGGACTCAAGAGTGCGGTAGGAATCAGTGATCTGTCGGGACATCTGATTAAACAGCTCCAACGCTGTCCCCACAGCCTCATCGTCCTGCTCCGGGAACAACGCCGTCACCTTGTCATTGACATCGGCAGCCGCATTGGCAGACGCCTTTGCTGACGACAAACCCACAAACTGTAACTGACTCATAAACTCGCCCTCTGACCGGACTAACCCCCGGCCCGTACCAATCGGATGGATCGTTTGGACGAGACTAAGCCAGCACTGTGCCAACTTTAAATTTTGTTTATTTTTCAACAGGAAGGAAAAACAGAGGAAAGGCATACGACGGGTTTCCGTCGCCTAAAAACAGCGATGGCGCCGAAGGTTACAAACCTTTGACGCCATCAGAAACCGATTCTTTGGGGGATTGATCAGCTCTCCTCGGACTCCTCATCCCGAAGTCCATACTTCCGGACCTTCTCAACCAGCGTCGTTCGACGAATCCGAAGCTTTTCGGCTGCCCGGGCCACTACTCCTCCGGCTTCATCCAGCGCCTGCTGAATCAACTGCCTTTCAAGATTGGACAGGTAGTCCTTCAGGTCGATGCCGTTCACCGGCAGCAGAGCCGGCGCATCCAGCCCCACCAGCCCGGGAATGCCAGAGGGCATACCGGAGTCTTCCACTGGCCGGTTCTCGTCGTAATCGTCCACGTAACGGAACTTCTTGGGCAACTCCTGAACCCCAATGACACCGTAGGGGTGCATAATCGCCAACCGCTCCACCAGATTCGCCAGTTCGCGAACATTCCCGGGCCAGTCGTGGCGGCAAAGACTCATGATCGCAGCCGAGTTCAGCCTGAGGGAGCCCCGCTTTTCTTTCTCCATCCGCGAAATCAATTCATTGGTCAACAGCGGAATGTCTTCCACCCGGTCACGTAAAGCGGGCATTTCAATGGGGAAAACGTTCAGGCGGTAATAGAGATCTTCACGGAAATCGCCCGTTTCAATCATGTCTTCGAGATGTTTATGAGTCGCGGCAATGACCCTGACGTCGGCTGACTGAGTCCGGTTACTGCCAACACGCTCATAAGTGCGTTCCTGCAGAACCCGCAGAATCTTGACCTGCATGTTCAACGGCATGTCGCCGATCTCGTCTAGAAACAGGGTGCCCCCCTCGGCCATTTCAAACCGACCTACCCGCGACGTGATCGCGCCGGTGAACGCGCCCTTCTCGTGCCCGAACAATTCGCTTTCCAGTAATTCCGCTGGAATGGCACCGCAGTTGACCGGCACGAAGGGCTTGTCGCGACGAGAGGAATGGTAATGGAGGTTTCGCGCCACCACTTCCTTGCCCGTTCCCGACTCGCCAGTAATCAGCACACTCACATCCTTGTCGGCCACCTGCTCCATTAATTGGCGTACCGATTGCACTTTTCGACTCGTACCAACAAGGCTACGGAAAAGCTGTAGACCACGTTGCTGTCCCCGTTCACGGGAACGTGCAAACTGATCCCGGTAGATCTGTGCACGGTAGAGCGAGTCCACGAATTTGGTGTAGTTAAGCGGCCATTCCATGCGGGCAATTACCCGGCTTGTCTCGTCGTCGGAGAGGCCCGCCAGATCAGGGTCGCCAACCAACAGCAAAGGCACCCCCTGAGCGACCTCGCACACGGTTGAAATCACTGCGGTCACGCCATCGTCCTCGCCGTTAACAACGGCAACGGAAATTGACTCCAGATCCTCAGCGTCACCGCTGCTCAGCAGTGAATGGGCATCGGCCCCAACGACAATGCCCTCTTCGCCGATAAACTCAAGAATGGTAGAAATGTCACGTCTTTTCGCATCGTCCTCGCTGAGCACCAGCACCTTGTTATTCTTCGACATCCAAACGAATCTCTTGCGGGGATTTGTGCGGTATTTAAGACTGTAAGTGGGCCTGAGTCAATTTTATGACGCTATTTTGGCCGATTTAACGAGACGTTTTGATAGGCTTTTGCCGCGCTGCGGTTCTGGTTCACCCCTTTCAGCGCTTTCTGGGCTTCCGCCTTGGCTTCATTTGCCGAAATATTGGCACGATCACAGAATGTCTGCAAGGCTGCCAGCCTTTCCCTGACTGGCTCAGGGCTCAGCTCGCCGGCCTCAAGGGCCGCCATAACTGGCTCGATCGTCGGTTTGACCAGCTCATTCAGACGGGACAGTTCGTCCCAGTTCTTCTCCGCAAGCGCGGTCTTCAGGTGTTCAACCAGGGTATCCACTGCCTCTAGCTGTTCCGGTACCGACATAATTGCATCTCCTTGAAAACGGTCCGGTAGCGCCCCGTGCCTCAACCGGCCCGGGGCTGCCAGTCATCAGCGGCGGGCTGCTCTCCGGGCTGCCGAGGCAGAAAACTGATTACCACGGAAGCCTGGCTCGAAATCATAGGCGGGGAAGCCGTTATCCAGACCATCGATGTAATACCGCTGGGCGTTCAGATCGTAAGTCATCTCCATGGTAGTCCAGAATACCGGCTCACTGTAGTAGCTGATGTTGTGAGCTTCGGACACCCGCCAGAGTTCATCATTGCTGTCGTACTCCTCCGTGGCAAGAATCTGCCAGCTATCTTCGTCGACGTAGAACACCCTGCGGGAATAGATATGACTGATACCGGTCCGCAGTTTCGCTTCGACAACCCATACCCGATGTAGCTCGTATCGGGCCAACTCCTGGTTGATGTGCTGTGGCCGAATGACATCGTCCGGCTGGACATCCGCGTCGTGAAGCTTGTAGGCATTGTAGGGCACGAAGATCTCACGCTTGCCTTTCAGCTCCCAGTCGTACTGGTTAGGGGCGCCATTGTACATGTCTTTCTGATCAACCGAGCGGAGGGATGAAGAGTTCGGCAGATCGGTTTCATAGGCCAGGTTCGGTGACCGGCGCAGCCGCCTTGAGCCGGCATCGTATCGCCACGCGAGCCGGGGTGAGCGAATCTGATCCAGGGTTTCATGAACCAGAGTGATGGTGCCCGCGAGACTGGATGGCGCGATGGTGTCGGTTTTCAGGTAAAAAATCTTGTTATCGATATCGGCGAGGTTCGCGCCGCGGCGGCTGTAGGCAAAGTAATAGTCGTACTGGTTAACAACCTGGTTGTAGGAACCGTTCACCTGGGGCGTCGCTGAAGCGCTACGGAACGACAGTTCCTCTCCGCGATAACGCAGGATGTGGTTCCAGATCACCTCCAGGCCATTCTTTGGAATCGGGAAGGGGCTGGTCATGATGGTGTCACGCACACCGTTTCCGTTCGCCAGAAGTTCCGCGCTGCGGGCATTCTCCCGGGACTTTTCGTACACATCTTCCGGGAAGGCCGCGGTACGACGGGTCTGGTACACCGGCATCACAAATTCCGGGCCATATTGCTCAAGCATACGGATGTGTCCGTCGGTCAGCTTGTCGCGATATAGATCCACATTCGCGCCGGTAATAACAAACAGAGGCTCATCCTCGGGAAACGGGTTGGTTTCCACCTGCCCCGGTTTCCAACTAGCGGGCGGCTTGGTTAGCCCACCTGTCCACGCCGGAATGCTGCCAGAGGCATTGCCCTGCCGCTCAGCTCCAACTGGAGTCAGCTCGCTAGCCAGCCGCTGAGCTTCGGATTCACTGACCTTTGCCAACGCAACGCCTGACAACCCAAACAATGCCACTGTAAAACCCGTGACCCATTGGTTCCGCATTCCCTTCTACCTCCAAGGTAACCGATCAACCCATGTGTCATTCGCGGTTTGGCATGCCTACGCCGGAAACAACAACAGGCGATCAAATGTTATTCAATCGGGGCGCCTTTTTGCCAAATTCAAACGACCGTTTCAAGTGAATCTTTGTAGTTTCTTGTCAAAACCACCAAACCAACGGTGGGAGGAGAAATTCACAATGAAAAATGTTATAGTTGGCGATTAATTCATCGCACAGCAGTGAACCGCTCTCAGGTACTACCATGGCTTCGCAGTGGCATTCATTGGTTTCCCAGAAAATATTCCTGGCTCGCAACCTGTTGGGGCAGCTGGAGCACAGCGACACCGTTCCAACGAAAGAAGCCCTGCTGCAAGGCAGCATAGAGCTAGGGCTGAGGGCTCGAAAACTGACGCTGGTAATGATCGCCAGGGTGTATCAGCACAAACATAGCCAGCCTGATGACCTTGAGGCACTGGATGAGCTGATCGGAACCCACAGCCCGGAAATGACAGAACTGGAGCAGCTGGCCAGTGACGGGCGGAGTTGGTGGAGTCATCTCGAGCAGCTTGAGCGTCATCAGGGCAATCCCCCGGTGACCCGAAAAACGGTCAGCAATGAAAACGTGATTGCGGTTGCAGCTAACACCGGCCCGGATCGCTCAAAGCAGGCTCTGGAAACCACTCTGGGCGCGATGAAACACTTTATCGATATCCTCGAGGATCGGCACAGCGAATGGTAATGAACCACGGCGTTGCCGGACCCAACAGGAATGAACTGAAAGGCTAACTTAATGTCACCATCGTTTTTCGAGATTGTACAACTGAGCAACGGAGACTATGCGCTTCGCCGCATCGACGACGACAGTGCACCACTGGTCCAGATATCATTTTCGACGGAAGCCAGGGAGATGATGGAAGACCGGGACATGAACGTGGCCAAGGCCATGATTGCAGCCGGTATTGAGGCCGTCGGTAACGTTGCCCATGATATCGACTGGGAAGACGAAGAGCCGGACACTCAGGACATCCGGCCCTCCTACACACTTCATTGACGATCAGCGCTGGCGCAGCACCACACCATGACTGTTACCCCGAGCCGAAGCCTGCTCCAGTGACGCGAGCGCTTCGCGCCCGAGCTTGTGGGTCCACATGACCACAGCGTGACAGGTGCCTGCGCTCAGTGCTCGCTCGGCAAGCTCCCCGGCTGGGTAGTCAGGAGTAGACCTCAACACCAACAGTTCGCCTGCAACGATGCCACGCATGGTCTGCCACTTACTGACAAGGCTTTGGGGCGGATCAATCCAGGCTAACCAACGCTTCTCCTGATTCAACTGCGTAAGCATCGGTAGCAATAGCTGGAAGTTCTCAACCTGCCCTTCGGGCAAAATGATTTCGGTCACATTGCCTGCCGGTTTGGCTGGGCGACTCCTGACAGCAGGCGCCCTGACGGTATCATGGTCGCTCATACCGGCAACCTCTGAACCGACAAACCTGCCGCCTCCGTGAGCATAAGCCAGATTCTGATTAAAGCTGAGTTGTTCCATGATAAGCCTCACCTGCCGTTAAGCCGCGCCCGCGGTGTTCAACACTCAACGAAACACAGCCGGATATGTCCGGACACCCTGGGGGTGTCAGTGAAGGTCCGAGCGCCGTATGACCCCGACGCCGAGCCCCTCAATGAAGAGTTCCTGTTCTGTCAGATCCACTTCTATGGGTTCGAATTCCTCGTTCTCGGCGATCAAGTACACTTTCGAGCCTTCCTTACGGAACCGTTTGACCGTGACTTCCTCACCTACCCTCGCCACAACCACTTGTCCGTTGTGCACATCGTGGGTGCGGTGCACCGCCAACAGGTCGCCGTCAAGGATGCCAATGTCCTTCATGCTCATGCCGCGTACCCTGAGCAAATAATCCGCCGAGGGCGAGAAAAATTCAGGCTGCAGGGTGCAATGGTCTTCGATATGCTCCTGGGCCAATATGGGGCTACCGGCCGCCACCTGACCGATCACTGGCAAACCAAGGTCAGCCTCTACATCGGGAAGACGTATTCCCCGGCTGGCTCCCGGCACCATCTCGATGGCGCCTTTTCGGGCCAGTGCCCGCAGATGTTCTTCTGCGGCATTGGCGGAACGAAACCCAAGTTCCGCCGCGATTTCTGCACGGGTCGGCGGATACCCGGTCTCGTCAAGGTAGCGACGAATAATATCCAGTACCTGTGTCTGCCTAGCTGTCAGCTTCATTTAGGTTGCCCCGGTTAGCCCTGTTTTTATATACAGTTATTTGACTATATACAGTGTTTTATCCAGTGTAAACCCTGTAAACGCAATTTTTCCTTGAGCCGCACTGGGTGGCCGTCCACCGCGCCCTGACGTATGACTGTGTTAAGGTAATCACAACCAAAATAGGGAGTCGCCTGAATGAGCAACAGATGTAGGTTACCGGACATCCTCAAGACGGATGATGGCAAGGAACGCAGAGTTGGCGTTGAAATTGAGTTGTCCGGCCTCGGTTACGAAGATCTCGTCTCGCTGTCCGCAAAACTGCTGGGAGGTACCGGAAAGTCTGTTGCGCGCTATGTGTCCGAGGTTGAAACGGAACTCGGTGACTTTACCATCGAACTGGATTCGGACCCGATAAAGGACCTTGATCTGGCCGACGAGCGTCTTCCCGAGTCCGTCAGGGAACTTGGCGGCCAGGCCATGAGCGTGATCGACGCAGCCGCCGAGAAAATCGTGCCCCTGGAGATCGTCAGCCCTCCGCTGGCTTTCAGTAAGCTGGAACGCATAGAGACACTTTGCGATGAGCTGCGAAGAGCAGGCGCACTCGGCAGCCGGGAGGCGCTCTATTATGCCTTTGGTTTGCAATTGAACCCGGAGCTACCGGACCTCAGAGCCACAACGCTGGTGCGCTACCTGCGGGCCTTCGCTGCGCTCTACGAGTGGCTGAAGGCACGCCACCAGATCGATTTCAGCCGTAAGCTGACCAGCTACATTGAGCCCTGGAGCAGCACCTACATTGACCTTCTGATTTCAGAGGATTATGCGCCGGACATGGAGCAATTAATGCGGGACTACCTGCATTACAATCCAACCCGCAACAAGGCCCTGGACCTGCTCCCGCTGTTCGCACACCTGAACAGCGATTTGCTCGCAGAATATGTGGAGGATGAGCGCATCAAAAGCCGGCCAACGCTGCATTACCGGCTACCCGACTGCGACATTGATAACCCTGACTGGCATTTTTCCACGGTTTGGAATGACTGGATTGTGCTGGAACAACTGGTGGCCAACGCTGATGACTTATCGAAACTGGTTACGGAGTTTCGCAACAGTCGCAAACTGAGCCTCCATAACCTGACCCACAGCTGGTTAGACACGTCTGACCAGTGGCTTCGGTCCGGGAACTATGTCTGAAAGCCCGGTAGATAAGCCTGAACATCCGGGCCTTACGATTGGCATCAGCGGCCCGGCACGCCGCAGCCTCGCCCACCGGCTGATCACCTTCGCGCTGCGCCTCCACGGTGCGCGAACCCATTTTATCCGCCCGGGTTCGAAGGTGGACGTCTCGTTGCTCGACGGCCTTGTGCTCTCCGGTGGTACCCACGTGCACCCTTCGCGGTACGGCCAGACTCCTCAGGTAACCGCCCGGTATGACGTGCGCCGCGACGAAACCGATGTTCGTCTGCTGTCCCGTGCAGAAGAATTGAACATCCCGGTACTGGGTATCTGCCGCGGCGCCCAGTTTATCAATATTTTCCGCGGCGGATCTTTGTGCCAGAACGTGACACCTCTGCGGGTGAACACCCGCCACCGGCCGTTACTGTTACCGCTACAGACTGTTCGGGTCGTCAGTGACAGCCGCCTGGGAGAGGTGATGCGCAGCCCGGTGATTGGCGCGAACCGCATCCACAGCCAGAGCATCAAAAAACTGGGCACACATCTCCGCGTTGTCGCCGTGGACAACGACTCGTTTGTGCAAGCGATAGAAAATACACGTGGGCAATGGCTAATGGGCATCCAGTGGCACCCGGAGTACCTGCTTTATCATGGCGGCCACCGGCGGATTTTCAGCCATTTCGTGCAGGCTGCGGAAGACAGGAAGCTGATTCGGCTGGATGAACCTGTCGAAGCCGCCGGAGAAGATGATGAGAATACCGCTCAAAATGGCAGATAACGCTGCAACACGGCCTTAATTTCACGAATTTCCCGAGCGTCGTCGGGCAGAGCCGTCAAATAACGGGCCGCCCACTCTTTCAGTTGCTCGCGGGTGGTCACATAATGGGGGTCGCTCCCGGTCAGCCTGAACAGGATATCACGCTCCCGGGGCGTCAACCTGACCTGATTCTCGTGCAATAACATGGAGATCCAACTATGTTCCACAACGTCCATCGATACCTGCTGGCCTCCACGGCCCTGATTCTGTTTCCCCTGGGCGCATCAGCAGCAGAAGTCAGCCTGAGCGGTCAAGCCTCAGTCAAGTATACGCCAGACAGCGCACGGCTGCAGTTCACCGCCCGCGCCGAGCACAAGCTTCCCGAGACGGCCACTGAGGAAGTCAACGAGCAGATGGAGAAGTGGCGGGAGAGCATCGAGGACTTCCGCGACCGGCTCAAATCCTACAGCGACGCCTCGTTGAACCTTTACAGCCGTTCGATTCCATCACCAGAGCGTCACGAGGAGCCCCGACGAGTGGCCGTGGCTTCACAAACGGTCAGCTTCACCATCGATGACCTCTCTCTGCTCAACCCGATTCTTGCACAGGCGCAATCACTGGGTATGGACTACAACGTCGGTCCCCATCAGTTTTTTCATTCCGATGAAGTCGGTTTACGTAAACAGGCCCTGGCGGGCGCCATTGCAGATGCGAAATCACGCTGCGAATTTGTTGCCCGGGAACTGGACAAACAGTGCGGAGAGGTGATGACCATTAACGTCGATGGTGGCCATCAACCCCCGATGCCAATGATGGCGGAAATGCGAGGCGCCTCGGACGCTGTCTCAGCGGTCGGTTCCCGTGAACTTGAGGCCCGGGTTAGCGCGACTTTTGAACTAGAGTAAATCACCCGCTCAGAAGTCCCGCGTATAGAATATATCCAGGGAGGCTGCCAGGCCACTGGCAGCCTCCAGATAGAAGTAACGTCCGATATCGTAACGTAGCGCCACCGTGGTGATGGGCTGGAAGATGCCGACACCGTAGCGGATGCTGAGTTCATCCGTCAGGTAACCACTGGCCACTACTGCCGATTCATCCCCTGAGCCTTCCGCCTCCAGCGTCAGATTGCGTATTCCGAATTCCTCGCCAATACCCTGGGTTACCTTGTTAGCCTGAGTCAGCCCCAGCGATATGGCTGCCCTGCTCATTTGCCCCTCATCACCACGACTTTGCGGTGCCCGGCCGAGGATCACATACGAGAGCGCATCGGTCTGAGGCATTTCCGGTTCAGAAAACACTTCGGTCCGGGGCGAGCTCACCGGGCCGCTGAGGCGGATACCGGCCACCACGTTGTCCACACGCCGCACTGCCTCGATGTCCAGGTACGGTTCTGACAGTGGCCCCACAAACACCAGCCTGGCCCGGCGCAGGTCGAGCTCCTGACCGTAGGCCTCATACCGGCCTTCAACAAGCTGCAGGGCACCTCGGGTATCCAGGTTGTTGCCGATACGCAGTGTCCCCTCAAGGTTACCGGTGACACCGAAACCACTAAAGCTGACCTCGTCCTCACCGACCACGACAGTGACGTCCATATTGAGAGTGCGGAGCCCGCCTTCCTTCTCCTCAGCACCGACGATAACCTCGTCCTCGGATACGGACACGGCCTGGGCGGGCAGCTCGCGAATTTCGATCGTGCCCCGAGGTACGTTCAGGTTACCGGAAACCGACAGATCGCCGCCTTCGTAGGCGATAGTGATATCCGGCACCAGCTCCACTTGGGCGTACGGCTCGTAATTGAAGGGCAAACGGTCACCGGTCAGCCGCACTTCCACCGACGGTTCCGCCTCCCAGGCCAACGACCCTTCTATGTTGCCGCTTCCGCGTTCATTGCTACGCCAACGTCCGGACAAATCCGCGCTATATCCTTTCAACTCCAGGCTGACCACCAGATCCTCAAGCGGAATCGGTAACCGTGGATCGGCAATGTGACCGCCAGAGAGCGCAAGCTCTCCGTTTACAGCTGGCTTCATTAGCGGCCCAGACAGCGTCCCCTCGCCATTGAGCTCTCCCTCAACAACCTCCAGCCCGGCAAATATGCCAGCCATGGCGATATCCAGGCCTTCGATGCTGAATTGCCCATCGACTTCACGGGCATCACTATCCGGGTCGACCGACATGCCGACAGAGAGATTACCAATATCAGGCCCCTGCAACTGCAGGTCCAGCTCCGCCACATTCGGCTTCAAACTCAGGCGGGTGGTGAAGGTGTTGTAGCTCAGGCTCTCCCATTCGTCCCTCACCTGCACTTCAAACTCGCCGGAACCGGCATCGATGGATACTTCACCATCCGGCCCATCTTCCGTCATGACCACTTGCAGGTCAGCATTCAGCGTTGCGTCCCAACGCAGGGTGTCCGGCAACAGCGGGGAGAGTGCCGTGGTCGGGAAATTTTCAATGCGATAGGCGATATCTTGAGTCGGGAGCAGAGTCTGGTCCTCGGCACAGACAGACGCCTGTTGCCACTGCCAGCAGTGCTGTCCCAACGTGAGCTTGCCCGCTTCGGTATACTCGAGGGCCGCGGACTCTGACAGGGTCCATTGCTGGCCTTGGGCAGGCACACTGATTTGCCCCTGCTCAAGCGCACCCACCCAGGCATTCCAGCTTTCCGAGGCGTCTCCGGCCAGCAACAGCGACAACTCCGCCTCTTTATGGCGGGCGTTTAGCCTGAGTTGGTGATCATCCCGAGTTCCCGTCAGTGCCAGCGACAAGTCTTCCAGTAGCTGTTCGCCATACCGAACTTCCTTTCCCCGAAGATCCGCCTGGATGTTGAACCCTTCGCGTAGCGTGGCCGTCAGGTCCAGGCTGGACAGACTCAATTGATCCTGCCATGCCAGGTCGCTGCCAGTGAGTGTTACCTTGCCACGGGGTTGGTCCACGGTGCCGGAAACCGATGCCGTACCATTGATCGAACCTGCCAGCCCCGGCAGGAAGGTTTCCGGCGCAGGCAGGTTCAGTTCCAGGTTGCCGTTAATCTGTTGCCCCCATCGGCCCTGGCCGGTCACCCGGTTGTCCCCTACCTCAAGCTCCAGATCTGACAATGTCCAGTTGCCGGCATCACTGTCCAGCGCACCTCGTATCAGCGCCTCATTGGCCTGCCAACTTCCGGAAAGGTCCCATTTTGCCTGCAGCGTAGGCGTTCCTTCCTCCTGCAGACGTCCGCTGGTATCCACGTCGCCGCTCAGGCTCGCTTCCAGGGCGGGGAGCCAGAAACCAGGGTTAAAGCTGTCCAGCGTCAGGCTTGCATCCCACGACAACTGATCAGCAAACGCCACGTCCGCACGGCCGCCGAGGAAACCCGCGCCGGTATTGACGCGCAGGTTCGTCAACGCAACGGACTCCAGGTCACCCTCAAGATCCCCCGCCATATCGGCGTCGCCCATGGGGCCGCTGACACTGGCGTCAATGCTCGCCTGATAGGCTCCCCCCTGGTATTGAACGTCGCCGTTGAATTGGCGCAATGTGACCGGCGGCTGTTCAAAATCCGGAATCAGGCTGTACCAGGGAAAAGCGTCGAGACTGACCTTGGCGTCTGCCTGAAGCGCCTGCTCCCAGCTCACGTTGCCGGTGACGAGGAGGCGGCCCGTCTCAGCCTCAGTAGTCCCGGGGCCGGTCAACACGAGCTCCAATCCATCGAGGCCTTCTGTAGTCACCAACCCCTTCAATGACAAGGGTATATCGCCTGTCGATCCGGGCAGCACGGTGCGGGAGTCCGAGCGGAAACCGTTCTCAAGGCTGCCTTTCAAGGCAACCACGGTGTCTGTCAGCACCAGGGTTTTCGGTAATCCCTCCGCCGGGACGAACCGGCTGGAACGAACGGTCAGTTCCGCCGGCAGGGCGCTGTCCAGCGGCGCCACCCGGCCAGCCAGCGTGGCGGCAAGATAACCGCTGCTCTGGCCCTGAACTCTCAGGTCAGCAGCACTCCCTGTCAGATTGAGTGCCAATTGCCAATCAGCGCCATATGGGGGCGGGAGCATCAGCCCAACCTCCAGATCCAGCGGCCAGTCGCCCCGGGTCTGGAGCCTGCCGGAGGCATCAATGCTGATATCGTCCCGAACAAAGGCGAGGTTCTGCAGATGCCAGTCCGAACCGGAACCCTGAGCCTTGAGCTGGAGCCGGTCCCAGACCTTGGCATCGTTGAGCGTAAAGGGACCAAGGTTCACGTCCCGGACCACCAGCCCCAACGGAAGGTCGACACTGGGTAGACTGATATCACCGCTGTCTTCTTTGGGCTCGCTGGATGGCTGCAGAGTCAGATCAATGCTGCCTGCCAGGAGTCGCTCCAGACAGAGCTGTTTGTTGAACAGGCAGGTGGGCGACCAGTCAACGACCGGCGACTCTACCTTTAGCCCCACACCGTAGCCCTGCCATGTCAGGGAGGCTGCCTGCCACTGTCCCAGCAACGAACCCTGCCCCTGCTCGACCTCGAGGCCGGGAACCTGATCAATCACCCAGGCTGTACCGGTTTCCGAACGCAGCGCCAGCACCAACAACCCAAGCAGTAACAGCGGTAGCAGGACAATAACGGCCAGCGCTATCAACAACCCGTTTCTCAGGCGTTTTGACCGTTTTGGTGTTGGAGTTTTCGCTTCGTCGCTCATAACTCCGGCCCCATGGAAAAGTGAATGCGCCACTCACCGCCAAACTCGGGATCCAGGCCTTTGGCGACGTCCAGGCGCAGCGGCCCGACCGGGCTGATCCAGCGAATGCCCAGGCCGGCACCCGTCGCCAGCGGGTCCGACAGGTCATCCATGGCGTTGCCTTCGTCAACAAACGCCGCGACCCGCCAGTTTTCGGTAAACTCGTACTGATACTCGACACTGCCTACCATCAGGTAACGGCCACCAATGGCCACATCCTCGCTGTTCCGGGGTGACAGCGTCTCATAGCCATACCCCCGCACCGTCTGGTCGCCACCGGCAAAGAATCGCAATGACGGCGGCACATCCGAGAAGCGATTGGTGGCCACGCCACCAAACTGGAACCGGGACAGAAAACGGTGGTTGTCCGCCAGGGTGTAGAGGCCCTTTACCAGAACATTGGCATGGAGAATATCCACATCGGAGATGACGGCACGGTGAGAACCGGTCACATCGAACTGGATACGATATCCCCGGGATGGATCCAACGGCGAGTCCGCCTGCAGTTTCGAATACCCAAGCCCCGGCAGCAACAGGCTGCTCTGCTCGGGGTCATCATCGCCGATGCGAAAACGCTCACCTTCCCAGCGAATCGATGCAACCTGCAACCAGCCGTTATCGAGCTGGTGTTTCCACTGCTGGCCAAGGGTCAGCAGCTCAGACTCCACATCCTCAATATCCTCCCGCTGATACCCGGCGGAAAGGCGAATGGAATCGGTCATGGGAGGATCAAGGGGCAACTCGTACCAGGCGCCCACATTTTGTCGCGGCACCGAGAGTTCCGTCTGAGCGCCGCGGCGATGACCCATGGGGTTGATCCAGTGCTCCCGCCAGTTACCGCTGAAACGCGGCCCCACATCCGTGGAGAAACCGACACCGGCTGCAACCGAGCGCGGAGGACGAGTGGTCAGGTCCACCGACACGGGTATCACTCCCTCCTCGGCTTTACCAGGCGAAGCGTCAATGTCCACTCCGGAAAAATAACCGCTGTTGGAGAGATCGCCGCTTAGCCTCGCGACCTTGTCGGCGTGATAGATCTCACCGGGCTCAAAACGTACGAATTGCTCAAGCAACTGCTCCTCGAAACCATGCCCTTCCTTGAAGCTCACTTCGCCCAGGCGATATCGCACGCCACTGCGAAAGACCAGGGAAATATCCGCAGTGTGCTGTTCCGGGTTGACTTCCAGCCGGCGGGTGGTGAACTCACCATCAAAATACCCCAGCCGGGTGGCTCGGTTCTGGATGGTCTGCCGCAACGTGCTGTACTGACCGTGATTCAGCACATCCCCCTCCGATGGCTTTTCCGGCAGGGTTCCCACGAAATCGGGGTCCCGACTGGCCGGGCCTTCGATGGACACCTGCCGGGAACGGACGCGAATGGGTTCGCCGGGCTGCACGGTCAATACCAGGCGAGCGGGTGTTTCGTCATCGCCGGGCTGTTCGACCACTTCCCACTGAATCATCGGGCTGTAGTAGCCCAGCGCACGGAGCGCCTCTTCCACTTGTGCTTCGGCGGTGCTGGCGTATCGTCTAAGGCTTCCGGCACTGCGGCCCTCAACCTCACCCAGGAAGGCTTCCGCATTATCCTGAAGCTGCGGATAGTCCCCCTCCACGTTGACCTCCACCTGCTGCGCCCAGGTCAATCCTGGTGTTGCCAGCATCATCAGCCAGACGATCCCGACAGGGCGTAGAAACAGAGGTCTAATGTGGGAACGCATCAAGCAGCATTACTTCAGTGAAAGTGGGTGAAAAGGCGCGTTGGCAGTATGAGTGTACCGGGTAGCGGTCCGTTTAATCCATGGCAATTGACCATCTTGCCTGCCTGTAATGCGCTCTATGCCAATGGCGAGGATGCCCGATGCCCCCATGATCGCGTGACACCCACTGCATCGGATCGCCAGACAACCGGAAACGGGCGGCGTTAGCCAGGAGAAAATGTATGGCCAGGAGAGAACGTATGACACGCACCCCCGTCGGCCTCGCCCTGTCGATGATGAATCGTCTTGCGGCCAACCCAATGCTGGACCGGCTGGGACTGCGTCAGTCTTTGGAAAGAACCGCCTATCACGGCACCCGTGCCGGGTTTCGCACCCTTGCTCACGCTGGCCGGGAGTTCAAGCGCGTGAACAACTGGCTGCCCCGCAAGCAATTGCCGAATCGCATACCCGGGGATCTGTTCGACCTCTCCCTGACCGATGACCAACAGATGATCACCGACATGCTCCGCAGGCTGGCAGAGGATCGGATCAGACCGGCGGCCTCAGACGCGGATGAAGCCGGGGAAATACCGGAAACCGTCACAGCGGCCACATCCGAGCTTGGCCTTGGCCTGTACGCAGTACCGGAAGCCTTTGGCGGCGTGGCGGAACATCAGTCTCCCGTGACCAGCGTGCTGATTGCCGAACAACTGGCCTGGGGCGACATGGGCATCGCAACCGCACTCCTGTCGCCGTTCAGTGTCGCCCAGGCCATCACCCGCTGGGGCACCGGGGAACAGCAGAGCCGATACCTGCCAGCGTTCTGCGACGACGCGCCGCCCACAGCCACCATTGCTATTGACGAGCCCATGCCCCTGTTTGACCCGAACAGGCTGCAGACCACCGCCATCGAAACCGCAACCGGCTACACCCTCAACGGCCTGAAAAGCAGCGTGGTCCTCGGCGCCAGTGCAGACCTGCTATTGATTGCCGCGGAACTGCATGGCCGACCGCGACTGTTCATCGTGGAAGCCGGCGTGACAGGCCTCCAGACCAAACCCGACCCGGGCATGGGGCTGAGAGCCTCCGCGCCTGTCCAGTTGCGGCTCGACAACGTTGAACTGTCTCCTGACGCCCTGCTGGGCGACAACGATTTCGACTACCAAGCGTTCCTGGACTGCGGCTCGTTGCTCCGTTGCGGGCTTGCCATCGGCACATCACAGGCCGTTCTCGACTACGTTATCCCCTACTGCAACGAACGGGAGGCGTTCGGAGAACCCATCAGCCACCGCCAGTCCGTGGCGTTCATGATCAGCAACCTCGCCATAGAAACCGACAGCATGCGCATGCTCACCTGGCGCGCCGCCAGCCGACTGGAGCAAGGCTTATCAACGCACCGTGAAACATCCCTGGCCCGGTTACTGTGCAACGAAAAAGCCATGGAGATCGGCACCAACGGCGTTCAACTGCTGGGCGGGCATGGCTTCGTCAAGGAACATCCGGTCGAGCGCTGGTATCGCGACCTTCGCTCCATCTCCACCCTGAGCGGCGGCCTTCACGCCTGATCAAAACGTAAGGACACCTCTGATGAATCTCGAGATACCGAAGAAATTTTCTCCTCTGATCAATCAGGCACAACAAGTGGCCCGGGAGGTGTTTCGCCCAATATCCCGCAAATACGATCGGGCGGAACACGAATACCCCAAGGAACTCGACCTGCTTGCCTCCATCATGGACGGCATGAACGACGGCGCGGCCGATGGTGGCACCGGCGCCGGAAAACTGGCCCGCTCCGAAAGCAACGGCGGGGGCGGTAATCGTAACGGCACCAACATGAAAACCGTTCTGGGGCTGACCGAACTGTGCTGGGGCGACGTCGGCCTGGCCCTGTCCATCCCCCGACAGGGCCTCGGCAACTCAGCCATTGCCGCCGTTGCCAACGAAGAACAACTCGCCCGCCTGGGCAACACCTGGGCCGCCATGGCCATCACCGAACCCGGCGCCGGCTCCGACTCCGCCGCCATCCGTACCACCGCCACCGAAGACGGCGACGAATACATCCTAAACGGCGAAAAAATCTACGTCACCGCCGGAGAACGTGCCGACGCCGTCGTGGTCTGGGCCACCCTCGATCGCAACAAAGGTCGCGCCGCCATCAAATCCTTCGTGGTGGAAAAAGGTACCGCCGGCATGACCGTCGAACGTCTGGAGAAAAAACTCGGCATCCGCGCTTCCGACACCGCCGCCATCCGCTTCGACAACTGCCGCATTCCCAAAGAAAACCTCCTGGGCGACCCCGACGTCAGCGTCGAAAAAGGCTTCGCCGGTGCCATGCAAACCTTCGACAACACCCGCCCCGTCGTCGCCGGCATGGCCATAGGCGTCGCCAGCGCCGCCCTGCAGAAAACCCGCGAACTCATCGCATTAACCGGCACCGACCTGGAATACCACCACCAGACCTGGACCCAACCCGCCGTCACCCGCGAACTGCAACTGATGGAAGCCGAACTCGAAGCGGCCCGGCTCCTAACCCTCCGCGCCGCCTGGATGGCCGACAACGGCCTGCCCAACTCCAAGGAAGCCTCCATCGCCAAAGCCAAAGCTGGCCGCGTGGGCAACGTGGTCACCCTGCGCTGCGTCGAACTCTGCGGCAGCCTTGGCTACGGCGAAACTGAACTACTGGAAAAATGGGCCAGGGACTCAAAGATTCTCGACATCTTTGAAGGCACCCAACAGATCCAGCTACTGATCATCGCCAGGAGACTGCTCGGTAAGTCGTCGGCAGAGCTGAAATAAGCTAACCTGTACGAAAGCGTCGAAAAATCAGGCAGGTGCAACCCGTTTTTCTCAACAGGAGGGCGGGCATCTCAGAGCCTGATCGCAGCGGATGTATCGCTTCTCCCCAGACCGTGCATTGCCAAGGATGGCAATGCCGAGCCCCCATGGATGGGTTAACGGCGTGTCTGGGGAGAAGCGATACATCCGCTGCAGACTCCAAACTCGAAGTCCTGGATTGATGAATGCTGAAGATAAACCGAGAAAACCTGAAAACCAGCCACCAACTCATCTGGTTCATCATAGACTTCCTGATGCTAGGCCTGCTTATCATCAACCTGGCCTTCATCATCTTCGACTCCATCTACAACTTCACCGGTGTCCAGAACCTGCTCGCTGAACACGCACCGCTTGTCAAAGAACTCTACCAGCCCATCCACGAAAACTTCTTGTTCTACGACCTCATCTTCGTCAGCATCTTCCTGACCGAGTTCGTCGTGCGCTGGGGCTACGCCATCAAGGCCAAAGTCTACGACCGCTGGTACTTCTACCCCTTTATCCACTGGTACGACATCATCGGCTGCATCCCCGTCGGCAGCTTCCGCTTCCTGCGGATACTGCGGGTTATCTCCATCATCTACCGCCTGCACCAGTACAAGGTCATCGACGTTACCCAGACCAGAGCCTTCCAGTTCTTCAATTTTTACTACGAAGCCTTCATGGAAGAGCTCTCCGATCGCATCGTCATCAAAGTACTCTCTGGTGCCCAGGATGAAATACGCCGCGGCTCACCCCTGTTTGAACGCATCCAGAACGACATCCTCTACCCGCGGCGGGAGATGCTGTCCGACTGGGTGTCGCAAAGAGTGGCTGAAGCAGCCCGAGAAGGTTATGTCCCGAATCGCGGCGCCCTGCGAAGCTACCTGGAAACCCGCGTGGACAACGCACTGAAACAGAACCTTGAATTGTCACGCCTGAAATACCTGCCTGTCGTCGGTCCCACCATCCAGGAAACCCTGGAAGAAGCCGTAGGCGATATCGTGGCCAACGTCATACACCAGATCCTTGAGGACCTTGCGTCGGCCTCCAACCACGCCTTCATTGAAGACATCGTCAATGTGTTCCTGCCCTCCCCTGATAACGAGGACGAAAACGACGTACACAACGAAGCCCTGATTAACCTGATTGTGGAAGTTCTCGATGCCGTCAAGGCCCAGGTCAGGGTCAAGCATTGGCGCAGCGAACTGACCTGAACAGGCACAGCCAACCACACAGAGGATGCCATGAACCCCGTGAATGACCGTTCCGCCTCCGAACTTGTTAGGGACCTTAAGGAAGGCAAGCTAACCAGCGTAGAAGTGACGCAAGCCTTCCTGGACAGGATTCGTCAGTGCAATGCCGATATCAATGCCGTTGTAGTGCTGGATGAACAGAGGGCTCTGGATAATGCCCGGAAGGCAGATCAGGCTCTGGCGCGAGGCGACGCCCCTGGCCCCCTCCATGGGCTGCCACTGACCCTGAAGGACACCTGGGAGGTTGCAGGCATGACCTGCACCGCAGGCGCGCCTGCCTTGAAAGACTACATCCCCACCAGACACGCCGACGTGGTAAAGCGCCTGGAAGACGCCGGCGCGATCATCCTCGGGAAAACCAACGTCCCTATCTACGCCACCGACCTGCAGAGCTACAACAAACTCTTTGGCGTCACCAACAATCCCCACAACCTGGCCCACACCCCTGGCGGGTCGTCCGGCGGCGCGGCCGCGGCGCTGGCGGCAGGTATGACTCCCCTGGAGGTTGGCAGCGATCTGGCTGGCTCGATCCGCACACCAGCGCATTTCTGCGGTGTTTTCGGTCATAAGCCATCCCGCGCCCTGGTTTCCTTCCGTGGTCACATTCCAGGGCCACCGGGCACAGAGTCTCGGCCGGACCTGGCTGAAGGTGGACCGTTGGCCCGATCAGCGAAGGACCTGGAGCTGCTGCTGAACGTGATTGCCGGGCCCGCGGAACGCGAACGCAATAGCTGGCAACTGGCCATGGCACCCGCCACCGTCGACGCCTTGGAACAGGCACGGGTGGGCCTCTGGCTGAAGGACCCGCTGTGCCCCATCGACGACGAATTACTGAACGGCTACCAACAGCTCGGGCGGGCACTGGAAACCAAGGGAGCGCTGGTTGCCGAGGCCAGGCACCACCTGCTCAATCTGGAACATATCCTGCCCGCTTACTTCAACTTGCTGGGCAGTCTTCTCAGCACCTCCATGAAACCCGCACAACGGCGGCAGATGAAATGGATCGCCAGGCTGGAAAAATGGCTTCACCTGTTCGGCCCGGTGACGGCTTTTATCGGTGAGTACGGTCGTGGTGTGAACCAGCCGGTCTATCAATGGATGGCCTGGAGCGAAATGCGGGAGAAAATGCGGGCGGAAATCGCCACCCTGTTTGACGAGTTCGATGTCCTGTTAACGCCAATCACCCCGACCGCCGCCATACGGCACGATCACAGCAACCCGGTGTTCAAACGCCAGATCACCGTTGCCGGCCAGCCAAGGGCCTACATGGACCAGTTCTGCTGGATCGCCCTGGCCACCTTGCTCGGACTACCCGCCACGTCTGTGCCTATCGGCAAGACAAAGGAGGGCCTGCCGTTCAATGTTCAGGTCATCGGAGCACCGGGAAGCGACCTGACAACAATCCGGTTTGCGGAGCTGCTGGAAGCGGAGGGGCTTGCCGGCTTCCAGCGGCCGCCAGACGTCAGCCGTTGACCAGGAAATGCACCCAGATACTGGCGCCGTAACCCAAGGCTATGGCCGGCGTCCATTTCAGATGGCTGAGGAACGTGTACTGCCCCCTGGCCTGCCCCATCAACGCGACGCCCGCTGCGGAGCCAATGGAGAGCAGGCTGCCCCCAACCCCTGCCGTCAGCGTAACCAGTAGCCATTGATAGTCCGGCATTTCCGGATTCATCGTCAGCACCGCAAACATCACCGGAATGTTATCCACCAAAGCGGAAATGACGCCAATCATGACATTGGCGAAGGTCGGGCCCAGGTCACCGTACAGCGTGGCCGACATCATGCCCAGATAGCCAATGAAGCCCAGGCCACCAACCGCCATGATCACCCCATAGAAGAAGAAAAGGGTGTCCCATTCCGACCGGGCGATGTGAGAAAACACATCGAAAGCTCGACGACCCTGCGTGCGATCCCCGGAACTGTCGCCCGGTGGGGATTCGAAACCCTCGTTCCAGTGGTATTCCTCGTGACGCTTGAGGTAAAAGCCGAAAATTTTCAGGTAGCCGAGCCCGGTCATCATGCCAAACACCGGGGGAATGTGCAGGAACTGATGGAAGCTGATGGCGGTGGCGATCGTCAGCAGAAACAGGCCGCAGATCACCAACCCTCCTGGCCGAATGACGTTACCGAATGACTCGGGTGACGACGGCCTTCCCTTTGGTAACGCGAGATGCATCAATGCAGCCGGCACCAGGAAATTGACGATCGACGGCAGCAACAGCTGGAAGAAGTCCTGAAAGGGCAGTATGCCTTTTTGCCAGACCATCAATGTGGTGATGTCCCCGAACGGGCTGAACGCCCCACCCGCGTTGGCACCCACCACAATGTTGATACAGGATAGCGACACAAACTTGGCGCTGTCGCGGCCCACCGCCATCACCACCGCACACATGATCAGGGCCGTGGTCAGGTTGTCTGCGACCGGCGAGAGGCAGAACGCCAGCATACCGGTAATCCAGAACAGGCGCCGGTAACCGAATCCCTTGCCAAGCAGCCAGATCCGCAACTGGTCGAAGACGCCGCGTTCCAGCATGGCGTTGATGTAGGTCATCGCCACGAGGAGGAAGAAGAACAGTTCCGCGTATTCGAGGAAATTGTGCCGTATGGCTTCTTCCACTTCGCCATTGGCATCCGCGGCGCGGTAGGCCAGAGCCACGAGGATCCAGATCAGCCCCGCTGCGATCAGCATGGGTTTGGATTTGGCCAGGTGGATTCGTTCTTCCAGCATGACCAACAGGTAGGCGACCACAAAGATCGCTATCGCAATGTACCCCACCGGGTGGGCTACAAGATCCACGGCCCGGTCGGCATTTGCCCACACCAGTCCGGGCGCCAACGACAACACGGCCGCTAACGACAACAAGATCGACTTCATTCGAGGGGGTGCTCCCAACTGCAATGGAATGCCCGGGACGACCGTCCCGGGGGATTGGGTTATTCGATTTCGATCAGACTCTCACCAGGCGCAACCCGATCGCCCTTGGCAATACTCACCGCCTTGACGGTGCCGGACTTGGTGGCCTTGACCTCGGTTTCCATTTTCATGGCCTCGATGATGAGCACCGGGTCACCGGCGGAAACCTCGTCACCTTCGCTCACCAGTACGTCAACAATATTACCTGGCATGGTGGTTGTCACGTGGCCTTCCCCGGTGGCCCGGGCACGGCCGCCTTTGCGGGTATTGTCAGACACCTCGCCCTGGGATTCCAGGTGAATTTCCTCAGGTACGCCATCCACCGTCATGTAGAACCGGCGTTCGGTCTCGCTCACCGGATTGGCACCTGTTACGTGGATATCGTAGCTTTCACCGTGCACCGTAATCCGGAACTCGGTGGATACATTGCCCCCGGCCTTACCGGCGGTGATGGGCTCCAGCGTTTCCGGCTGCAAGGTACCGTCGCGGCGTTGCTGCAGGTAAGTGCGAGCCTGATCCGGAAACATGGCATAGGTCAGCACATCTTCCTCGCTCTCTGCGAGATCCCCAACGTCTTTGCGCAGCTCCGACAGCTCCCTGGGAATCAGGTTGGCCGGGCGTTCTTCGATCAGTTCTTCCTTGCCCACGGCCCGCCGTTGCAGCTGAGTGTCCACCTCCGCAGGAGCCTTGCCGTACCAGCCCTGCATGTATTTTTTCACTTCATTGGTGATGGTGTCGTAGCGCTTGCCACCGAGCACGTTGATGACCGCCTGGGTGCCCACGATCTGGGAGGTTGGTGTCACCAGTGGCGGGTACCCCAAATCCTTACGCACACGGGGGATTTCCTCAAACACGTCCTGAATCCGGTCGAGCGCGCCCTGCTCCTTGAGCTGGTTGGCCAGGTTGGACATCATGCCACCAGGAACCTGGGACAGCAGCACTGAAGTGTCCACGCCGTTGTAGTCACTCTCAAACTGGTGGTATTTCTTGCGAACCTCGCGAAAGTGACGGGTGGCTTTGTCCAGCAGCTCAAGGTTGAGACCGGTTTCACAGCCGGCGTCGTGCAATGCAGCCACCAACGATTCCGTGGGCGGATGGCTAGTGCCGCCCGCAAAGGCCGACAGCGCCGTATCAATATGGTCAACGCCCGCTTCCAGCGCTGCCCACTGGCACATGGGCGCCATACCCGAGGTGGCATGAGAGTGCAGAAACACCGGCAGCTTGAGGTTTTTCTTCAGGCCACTGACCAACTCTGCGGTTACTGCCGGCGTGAGCAGGCCCGCCATGTCCTTGATGGCGATGCTGTCTGCACCCATCTCCGCCATGGTTTGAGCCTGATCCAGGAAGGTTTTCACGTCGTGCACGGGGCTGACCGTATAGCACAGTGTTCCCTGCGCATGCTTGCCCGCCTTCTTAACGGCCTTGATACTGGTTTCCAGGTTGCGCACGTCGTTCAAGGCGTCAAAAATCCGGAACACGTCAATACCGTTTTCCGCGGCTTTTTCAACGAACGCTTCCACGACATCGTCGCCATAGTGGCGGTATCCCAGCAGGTTCTGCCCGCGCAACAGCATCTGCAGGCGGGTATTGGGAAGAGCCTTACGCAGGGTGCGCAGACGCTCCCACGGGTCCTCCTTCAGGAACCGCACGCAGGCGTCAAACGTGGCACCACCCCAGCACTCCAATGACCAGTAGCCCGCCTGGTCCAGCCATTCACAGGCCGGCAGCATGTCTTCGGTGCGCATTCGCGTGGCGATCAGGGACTGGTGGGCGTCCCGCAGGATCACGTCGGTAATGTGGATCTTTCTCTTGCTCATGGATCTTCTCCGATATTCGTTTTACAGGCCTGCCTGGGCGGCAATGGCGGCAGCAACGGCCGTGGCTATGGATTCCGGTCGGGACTTGTCGCTGTACTCCAGTAACTGGGGATTACGCTCAACGAAGCCGGTGTTAAACGTGCCAGCCTGGAAATCCGGGTGGTTAAGGATCTGCTGGTAGTACGGAATCGTGGTGTGCACCCCGTAGATGGCCATGTCACTGAGCGCCCTGCGGGAGCGAGCCACCAATTCCGGCCATTCCCTCGACCAGACAATCAGCTTGGCGCACATGGAATCGTAGTAGGGCGGAATCTCATAGCCGGTGTACATGGCCGCATCCGTGCGCACCCCGGGCCCGCCAGCGGAATAGTAGCGACTGATGCGACCAAAGCTGGGGAGGAAACCGTTCTTCGGGTCTTCCGCGTTGATCCGGAACTGGGCGGCAAAGCCCCGATAGCTGATGTCGTCCTGGGAAAACTCCAGGGGGTCGCCCGACGCAATGCGGATCTGCGCCTTGATGATATCGATGCCCGTGATTTCTTCGGTGATGGTGTGCTCCACCTGCACCCGGGTGTTCATCTCCATGAAGTAGAAGCTGTCATCGTGATCCAGCAGGAACTCGACGGTGCCAGCATTCACATAGCCACACTGACGAGTGACCTGGATGGCCAGATTACCAATGTATTCCCGCTGCTCCTCACTCAACTGGGGCGATGGTGCCACTTCGATCAGTTTCTGGTTGCGGCGCTGGATGGAACAGTCACGCTCGTAAAGGTGGACCACATTGCCATGGTGATCGGCCAGTACCTGCACCTCGATGTGACGGGGCTCGATGATACATTTCTCGAGGAAAACCTCGGCACTGCCAAAGGCCTTGGTAGCCTCGGAAATCACCCGCTCGTAGTTCTGCCGCAACTCTTTCTCGTTATCGCAGCGGCGAATGCCCCGGCCACCGCCACCGGAGGTGGCCTTGAGCATAACCGGGTAACCCACCTCCGCCGCCTGGCGCACCGCGTCTTCCACGTCATCGAGATTGCCTTCCGAGCCCGGCGTCACGGGTACTCCCGCAGCGATGGCGGTCTGGCGGGCCTGGGTTTTGTCGCCCATTGAACGGATCGCCTCGGATGACGGGCCGATAAAGGTCACTCCCCGCTGCTGGCATATGGCGGCAAGCTCGGCATTCTCAGAGAGAAAACCGTAACCGGGATGCAGGGCATCGCAGCCGGTCTCGACTGCCAGGTTAACCAGATGGTGGGGGTTCAGGTAACCGCTGAGCGGGTCCTTGCTGATCTGGTATGACTCATCCGCTTTCTTGACGTGCAGGGAGTACTGGTCCGCCTCTGAATAGACAGCGACGGAACGAATGCCCAACTCCTTACAGGCCCGCGCAATGCGAACGGCAATTTCGCCGCGATTGGCGATGAGCACTTTTTTAATGGCCATGGAAGCTTCCTTCAAGTAATAGTCATTAACGGAAGAAAGCTGCAACCCGCAACGGCAGGTTGCAGCGTTGCGTCCTTCTACCCGGGGTTTTTCCGCACCGCATGAACGATATCGGAAAAAGATCCCGGGCCGGGATCAGGGGTCACTCGAATACCAAGGCGCCGGCTAAGCTCGTCAGCGGACAGCAGCCCGCAAATAACCTGCTCCTCTGCCCCAACGGCGACAGTGTCCATTACCAAAAGATAGTCCGAATGAAGCCCCTTGAAAATGGTGATTAATTCATCAATTTTCAGGTCCTGAAGCTTACCGAGCTCTATCGTTGGCAAGCGCCATACCGGCCGCATGATGTCCCGCGCAACAATGTCGGCGATGGTACTTCCACGCCGGTTGGCGAGACTCATGGGCCAGGAACCGATCAGATCCTTCAGGGTCAATATTCCGACCACCTCATCATTTCGATTGATAACCACACAAAAGGTTTCTCCGGAAACATCCAGTGTCTTCTTGACCTCCTGGATCTCTCGCGATGACCGGACGATCACCGGGGCTTGCCTGGTGAAGTCCTTCAACAGCTCCGACGCGGCGGCGTCATTGGTGAGGGTGTCCTCGTCTTCCGGTGAAACAAGCCGGTATCTGGCTCCGGCAGACAGGGACGCTTGAACGCTTGATTGATTGCCCATGGCAATTCTCCTGGCTAAAGACCATTTCTCCAGGCGCGGGGCACCCACGCAGGGGCAGCAGCGCCTGAATCAGTTCGAATGTCTATAGCTGGTAGGGAGGTGCCTGTGACTGGCCTGGGTAACTGAGAATTCTTCTGGGGGGGCCGTCAAAGGCCAACTGATGAAGGGCGCGGGACGTCAACGCCGACGGTGGATAAACGAATGTGGGCGACAGCGACGACACATCGCCGGGTGACGAGGCCCCTTCTGAGGATTCGGAACTGCCTTGCCAATCGCTCAGCGCGACAGTGGTGGCAACAGGATCATCCAGGGTGGGGAGCGCAACGGTAACCGATGTCCAGACAACAAATATCAGTGCCAGCAACGCAACGAGGTTGCCAGACAGGCTGAATGTGTGTTCGGAGCGACGGGGCATCATTTCACCGTGTTAGTAGTTGCCTAACTAATGCAAAGGCGACGGCTAATGATAACCTCAGGGGATGGTGGCAATGCAAGCTTTCGTGGCCGATACGGGAAAAGCGTGTCCTGAATCGAGTAGGAGGGGGAGTTA
>NZ_DELU01000020.1:4319-87597 GCF_002352785.1 Marinobacter sp. UBA2688 | reverse complement strand
TGCCTGGGGCATGTCTTCGATCCTTGAAGCAGTAAAATCCTGAACCGCCAATACGGAAAACGTCCTGTTTCCGTATTGGCTCTGGTGCATAGTCTAATACAGACTGCGTGGTATCTGGTACCCCGCCAGCAACTGCTGTGTGAACGGGTTGGTATTACTGCCCGCATGCAGGCGATAACGCATCTCGCCATCGTCCAACGCAAACCGCACATCCACGGCACTGCTGCTCACGCCGGTGATGTCGGCTTCGTCCAGCAGGCGAAACAACGCCCAGGGGCCGTTTTCCGAAATACTGCGTGGCGAGCGGTTCACTTCCGTGGGCACCAGGGTCACCCGGCTCTCAACCGAATCCCTCAGTGTATTGGGCCACACCAGCGGAATGCTCTGGCTGGGGCCGTGGCTGAATTCGACCAGTTGCCCGTCCACGTTCATCACGCTGCGGCGCTTGTTGGAAGACAGGTGCAACGGCTCCAGTGCAAACTCGACATCCAATGAGCCGCTTCGCGTGAAGAAGGCACGGCGGATATTCTCAGCCTTCTCCAGCGAGGCCAGCACATCACGACGAACCAGGCTGGCGCGCTTGGAACCGGCAATGTGTTCCGGATGGTCTTCCAGAAACAGCTTCAGATTGTCGTTGTAAAACTGGTCCAGCACACCGTCCGGCGCAAAGAAGCGCTCGAAATCTTGCAGTGCGGCGTCGCGGCCGGCGCCCGGATTGAACGGGTAATGCCTGGCCAGACTCTGCTGGAACGGCTGGTAGACTTCCTGGTACCACTGGCGTTCCAGCTGCGCCACAGCCTGATCCAGCACCACGCGCCAGCTTTCCGATGCCAGCTTCTCAAGCATACGGTCCAGCGGTGCCGGCTGATTTGAGGCTACCCGTTGCAGGGTGAAGATCGGGTCCGCGCCTTGCAGGCCCATCCGGGCACGGGCGGCGGAAAGCGCAGCCTTGCCACGATCCGGTGCTTCCTGGATGCCACGCAGATAGGTGTGCAGGTTCTGAACCACGTCCATCACCTGTTCCATATCGCTGGGGTTGTCACCCCGTTTGTCGATCAATGCGTTCAGGTCGGTGAACTGTCGTTCAATTTCCTGAACCATTTGGAAGTGGGCGGACTGCTCCATCACTTTGCGGGCCGCTTCGGCTTCTTCACTACCACCGGGAATCAATCGGGTATTGGCGGTAACCTGCGCCAGCAACTGATTCAACGGCTCGTGACCGCTGGTCAGGCTTTCCAGAATACGCACACCATGGTTAAGGTCGCTGAAGCTCTGGATGTCCAGCCGGCTCAGCGCCCGACGCCAGCTCGCCACGTAGTTTTCCGCGTACAGGGATTGCAGTTGCGCCTGCAGCCGCGCTTCATCCGCCTTGCTGAAGTTCACATCGTCCCGACGGCCCAATACCCAGGCATCAACCAGAGCCAGTTCCGTCACCGAGCCGGATTTGCGCAGGAACCAGGAATCCAGGCCCTCACGGGTCAACAGTGATGGAATCACCACCGGATCTTCCTGTTCGGTGTTCTCCTCATCAAGAGGTTCGCCGAACTCATCCAGGCGTACGAACACGGTGCTGAAGGCCGGTCCGGACTCCCGGGCCAGATCCAGCGGTGAGCGGAAGTTCTGCTCCGCTTCTTTCTCCAGATCCCGATAAACCCGGTCCGGAGTCGCAATGCGGCCGAGCTCGTGCTGAGCCCATTGAACACTGCTGCGGAAGGGGGCCAGGGCCATGTCCGCGGTCTTGTCACCCGCTTCCACCCTCTGGTTCAGGTCCGTGTGCAGCATCGCATAGTCCAGGTGGCTGAGCAGCCGTTGTTGCAGATCCCGCTGCGCCGGGTAGGCGCGTTGCCAATAATCGCTCATGTAGCTGTGAACAATGTCCCGGCGGCGGCCACTGGCATCGTAGAGCATCCGCAATACACGCAAGTGGTCGAGGCGCTCAGAGCTGGTGTCCGGGGCATCGCTCATCTCTTCCATCACGCCCAGCATCAGCGCGGGCATGAACTGGTAGGCCAGCATGTCCAGGTAGGATTCTTCCACTTCCGGACCAACCTTGTGGCCTTTATACAGGCCCATATCCGCCACGACAGCCGGTTCCGCCCGGTAATCACCAAACGCCAGGGTGGCTTCCCGCAGCTGGTCCAGAGGCTCCAGCAAATTGCGGCCAGTGGTATCAGGTTCGTAGCCGATGGGGCGCCAGTTATCGATAAAACTGCGTACCCGCTCCTCCACCGCGGTAGCGGCCTGGGCATTTTCGATAAAGTAGTGCTGCCATCCGGCGGTCATACCCAGGCCGGCGGCAACGGCCACGACGGCCGCGACAGCAATGCGGCGACGCCGACTACCAACCACTTTCTGGTTGTCACCAGCCAGGCCCGCTTCGCGATAGATAATGTTGGGAAACAGCTTTTCGGTGAACAGGCTTGAGGACTGCCCACCACGCTGAGCCGGCTGTATCGGGCTGGCAAGCCCATAATTCGCGGCAGCGGCTGAGACAAACGCATCTTCCGGCACGCCTTCCTGAACCACGGAGGTGAAGTAGGTGCCTCGCACCAGGGCCGGCGTTGAAAAGGCATCCGCAGAAAGCAGGTCTGCCAGGAACTGCTCAAGCACTGGCTTCAGGCCGGCCAACTGACGGGTAAAGGAATAAGCAGCGGCACGCTCTTCAGCATCCCTTGTGGCAGACAGCACGTCCGGAAGCCGCTCACCGAGTTGCTCCGCGAGTTTGCTGAAGCTTTGGTCAAATTCGCCCAGCCAGTCGTCGGCATCCAGTTGGCCGTCCAACTGGAAGGTAAAGCCCAGGGGCTGCTCACGCTCGGCTTTGGAGAGTGTGCGGGCAAATGGCGCAAACCCGTAGAGCAGGTCCATTTTGGTAAAGCTGATGTACACCGGCAACTGGGAGCCCAACTGCTCCATCAGTTCCCGCAGCCGGGTACGGAGCAGGATGGCCTGGGCCTGGCGCTGCTGTTCATTGCCAGTGCTCAGACGGGCAAGATCAACCGCCAGCACAATGCCATTCAAGGGGCGCTGGGGGCGGTTCTTTTCCAGCCAGGTGATGAAGTGGGTCCACAGCCGCTGCTGAATTTCGCTACTGGCGCCTTCACCGTCATTCTGGCTCAGCAGTTCGCCGTCCGGGTCAATCAGTACACCGTTGTCGCCCACCCACCATTCAAAACCGAAAGGGTTACGCTCGGTGCGAGGATTGCGGGTGACGTTGGTGAGGGTGTATGTCTGCCCTGAGCGCTGGATGAGGCTGGTTTTACCAGCGTCTTCCAGGCCCATCACCAGGTACCAGGGCAAACGATAGACACCCTTTCGGCCCGGCAGGTTGCTCTTGAGTTCCGTCAGGCGGCGATCAAGCAGGCGCTGCTGACGCCGTTCCAGCGGCAGGATGGGATCTTCCTCTTCCTTCTGCTCTTCCGCCTTGGCGACGTTCACTTTACGCAGCTTGCGCGCCAGCATCATGCCCCAGACCATGGCCACCAGCAGTACCACCACCAGCGTCACCAGGGCACGCATCTGCCAGGCTGCCAACGGGTATTCACCGCCGATTTCCAGGCGCGGGCCCAACCACCAGGTTGCGGCCAGCAGTACCACCACACCCAGCGCCAGGGTAATCGGCGCCGCACTGCGCACAAAGGGCAGTATCCGTCGTCCAATGAGTAGGGCTTGTCTCCACATGGTGTCCATTCCTGTCAATTTGATCCGTCAGTTGTTATGCGAGTCTGTCCAGCCTGGCCACCAGGCCGGGCTCCCAGTCTTCAAGATTCATCCCACGGGTCTGCTCACGCAGATCCTGCACCTGTTGTTTCGCCAGGCTTTTCATACCGCTGTCTTTCATCAACTGGCTGCTCATCAGCCGCCAGTAGAATCGGTCACGGGGCTCGCGGGCGGAATCCAGGCCTTCTTCCAGCAGCTTCATGGCCGGCGCCAGACCCTTCTGATCCATCACTGCCCGGGCATCCTCGTAAGCCTGTTCCCATGCACTCGCGCCGCCTGCGGCGCCACCTTTCGCCGGGCCGCTGAGCATCCAGTCGGCTACCGCTTTGGGCAGAAAAGGCGTGCCGTCGTTAAAGGTCATGTCCGCCAACTCTGGCAACCGCTCAACGAAGGCTTTGACCGCCGTGCGGATAGCTTCGGCACAGGTCTCATGCCCCAACGAAGACGCCACTTGTGCGCTTAACCAGTGGCCCTCCAGCCAGAACGGACTGACCGACAGGCTTTGCTCAATGCGTTGCCAAAGTGCCAGATCCGGGGATTTGGACAGGCTCTCGCGATAGTCAGCCACCCTGTCGGCGCTGACCGCCGCCAGATCGCTCTTGATGCCGTCGCGTGCTGGTGGAACCGAAGTAATGGTCTGCCAGATGGCGTAACGGCGGAGCTGATAGCCCAATGCATCGGCGGGCGTGGTTTCGGTCAGCATATCCGCCACTTTAAGCAGGCTCTGGCGGGTGGCCCGCTCATTGGCAGGGTCCAGGGTCAGGCTGCCCAGAGACGCGGAAGAGGTGCTGCTGGCTTGCGGCGAAGAGGAGCCGGCCGATGACGTACCCGTGGTTTCGGTATTATCGGTGGCTTCCGACGGCCTGGGCGTATCGGAAGGCGATGGCAGTTTTTCCACGGCCCGACGCAAGTCGACCAGGCCGTCATCCGGCAGCTCCAGTGCACTCGCCTGTTCCAGCAGCTTGGCGAGCGTGGTCAGGCAGAATTCCCGGCCATCGCCCACGCCGCCGTCGAAGCTCAGTGCCGACACTTCCTTGAGGGCTCGTTGCAGAATCTGGGTCATCAGCATTTTGCGGGCGCGTTTGCCCTTGTCGCCCGGATAAGGCCAGGCATCGTGCCACCAACTGTCCAGTACCCGGTGCAACAGGTACAGCGACAGCGCAAACCGTTCACCGTTGCCGCCACGCTGCAGGCACAGCAGAAGAAATCCCAGCACCTTGAGATCTTTACTGGTGTCTGACAGCAAGCGAAGCGATTCACTCTCCACCTTGCCCCATTCAACACCGGTGTGGGCCAGCGAGCCCACTTTCATGATTTCGTTCTCAAGGTATTCCATGGTGGGGTCGTCCATCAGGTTTTCACCCGTGGCGCTCTCACCGGAAAGCCTATTCAACACCTGTTCAACGTATGGATGCTGCTCTACTGCCTGCATGTCCAATCCCTGTCTTTGCAAATGGCACTACACATTCTTGATAAAGATCACTACCAGCCACACGCTTCCCGCAGTGGCTCAAGGGTTTCCCGAAACCCGGTCAGGTCGAACATCAACCCGTCGACGACGCCACTGGACGACGCCACAGTCACTCCGGACGCGGCCGCCATGTTTCGCACGGTTCGGATGGCGGGCAGCCCCCGACCACCACTGATCACGAAACCGTCGTCCCGGACCCGCCAGATCTGACGGCCCTGGCCAAAATCGACGGTGACCCGTTCCTCTTTCACTGCCTCCGGCATCATCAACGTCAGTTCGGTGATGTTGTTGTGACACTGCACCGCCAGCAGCGGCCTCGGCGGTTTGACCCCAAGGGCACTGAGCGTCAGCAGATGTCCTGCCAGCTCCGAAGTATTGCGATACAGCGGGCCGTCACCCGGGCGGCGGCGCTGTTCCTGAGCAAAGGCCTGGCGCCAGCGCTCGGGCTGGTTGCCAACGATGGCGTCTTCAACCGCCACTGAAAACGGGGTACCAAACACCTCGTCAAAACACGCCAACCGTTCCAGGCGCTGGCTCTCTTCGGTACACGCCATGGCCTCCGCCACCTGGGGATTGCCCTGCGCATTGGCGGCCAGAGACATAGTCGTACCAAGGGCACAGAGCACAATGGCAAGGAGGCTGTTACGTCGAATACTTGGGTTCACGCTTCTGTCACCTGATACTTCAGACATTTATGGGCCAGGGTGCGCTTGGGCAGCCCCAGGCTTTCCGCTGCCTGGGCACGGTTGCCACCGTACTGGCGCAGGCGTTCACGAATGATGGCTGCCTCGAACGCCTGGGCCGCAGCCCGAAGGTCGTCCACTTCATCCGCCTGGGGCATGCCCGGTACGACAGTTCCCTGAAGGTCACTGGCCACACAGGTTTCCTGGCTCGGAAACAGGTCGTCCAGGCGCAGTACTTCCGGCTGGATATCGTCACCCACCGGGGTTTGCAGGCAGGCAAACTCAACAATGTTCCTCAGTTCCCGGGCATTGCCGGGAAAGTTATATGCCGCCAGCATGCCCAAGGCATGGCTGCTGATACCCAGTGGGCCGGCGCCCTCGCGGGCCGTGTACTCACGGATGAAATGCCGGCACAGGGGCTCCAGATCTTCCGGGCGCTCCCGCAATGGCTTGACCCGCAACGGGAACTGGCTGAGCCGGTAGAACAGGTCGCGGCGGAACCGGCCCTCTTCGATGCAGTCACTCAGTGGCTGATGGGTGGCCGCGACCAGTCGAAAATCAGAGTGTTGTTCCTGCTGAGCTCCGAGTGGGCGGAAGCGTCGGCTTTCCAGCACCCGCAACAGTTTGGACTGCAGAGCCATGGGCATGTCGCCGATCTCATCCAGGAACAGGGTGCCGCCATCCGCTTGCGCCAGCAGACCTTCCTTGGCTCGGTCGGCACCGGAAAACGCACCCTTGGTATGGCCAAAAAGTTCGCTTTCCAGCAACGAGTCCGGGATGGCGGCGCAATTGACCACCACCAAGGGCCCTTCGGCCCGATCCGAAAACCGGTGAATGCCCTGGGCTACGAGATCCTTGCCGCAGCCGGTTTCACCCTGCACCAGAACCGAGAGCTGGCTGCCTGCGGCCCGGACAATTTGGGCGCGAAGGTCGGTCATGCCTTTGGAGTTGCCAACCAGAGTGGTCGCCAACTCTTCACAGCGCTGGCGTACGGCTTCTGCGTCGTGGAGGTGGTCGAGGGAGCGCTTGAGCATGCGCCGCTGCCAGACTTGGTCGCTGGTCTTGAGCTGGCTGACCCATTGGTGAGACAGCAGGGTTAACAAACCGCGGTACAGTGGCTGGGCGGTGATGCCGTCCCATTCGGGTTCTTCATTACACAGCACGAGGATGCCAAGAGTGCGGCCGTCTTCGCCTTTGATGGGTTCCAGCCAGAATGAGCGGGGCCGGTTGCTGGCGTCGACCAGGGCCTGGAAGCCCGGATGATCCAGACGGTAGCTCGCGGCCCGTGACAATTCCCTGGGTTTGCCCTGTTGCAGCAGGTGGGCAAAGGGGTGGCTGAAGTCACCGCAGTCGAATTCGCCCTGCTCGCCCAGTGCCGCGCAATGGAGCGTGCGGCCGCTGAGGTCGAGTTCGAGCGACCAGCAGCGGGTGAGGCCGAAGGTGTTTTCGAGTTGCCGTGAGGCGACTTTCAGCAGGGTTGGCAGGTTGTCCTGCCGGAGCAGTTCAACCGCCAGGTCTATGCCGGTGTGCAACTCCGTCTGCATCCGTCCCATTCTTTTTATCCCTTTTCCTTGTCCCTTAAGGACCGCGAACCGTGCAGATTCACTTTCCGAAACACGCTGTGAATACATCCCTGTACGCTCGGCTCCGCCATCCATGGCTCCGCACGGTTTCGGAAAGTGAATCCGCACGGCCCGCTACTTTGCAGTTGCCTTAGGTAACGGTACCTGTGAACTTGTTGCCTTCAACGCCAAGCGTCACTTTGGTAACTGGCTCCCGAGCAGCCAGCTTCTCCAGCAACGCCAGCGATACCGGCGGCAACAGTTCACCTTCAATAATCGACTCCAGCATCCTCGCGCCGTTTTCACTGCGTGTCGCACGGCTGCGGATGGCTTCCACCAGGCCGTCTTCCAGTTCCACATTGGTGTGGTACCGGTCGCCGATCTGGGTGGCCAGGCGGTCGAGTTTGTCGCCGACGATGCGGTTGAGGGTTTCTTCGCCCAACGGCAGGTAGGGCACGACTTCCATACGTGCCAGCAATGCCGGTTTGAAGAAGTCCGCCAGTTCCGGGTAGAGCGCTTCCTCGATTTTTTCGGGCTCGTCCGCGTGCTTGACGATGGTCTGGTAGCCCAGGTTTGAGGTGAGGAAGAACACCACGTTCTTGCAGTCAATTAGGCGGCCTTCGCCGTCGGCCAGTTCGCCTTTGTCGAAAGCCTGGTAGAACAGGTTAAGGACTTCCGGGTGGGCTTTTTCGACTTCGTCGAGCAGCACAACCGAATAGGGTTTCTGGCGGATGGCTTCGGTGAGGATGCCGCCTTCGCCGAAGCCCACGTAGCCAGGGGGTGAACCGATCAGGCGGGAGACGGTGTGTTTCTCCTGGTATTCGGACATGTTGATGGTGGTGAGGAACTGGCGGCCGCCGTAGAGCAGTTCGGCCAGTTGCACCACGGTTTCGGTTTTACCCACACCACTGGGGCCGGCCAGCAGGAAGGCGCCCATTGGGCGACCCGGGCGACGCAGGTCGGCGCGGGCGGTGAGCAGGTGCTGGTGCAGTGCACCAATGGCAGTGTCCTGGCCTTTGATATGCGATTGCAGATACTCCGGCAGGCGGGTGATCTTTTCCAGTTCGTCGGCGGTCATGCGGTTGACCGGAATACCGGTCCAGTCGGCAATGACTTCGGCCACTTGGCGGGCATCGACACGGGCGTGTACCAGTGGCTCGTCGGCCTGCAGCTCTTCCAGTTCCTGTTCAATGGCGGCGGCTTCGCTTTTCAGGTCAGGGCGCTCTTCGCTGGTTTCCGGCGTGGCGTCTTGCGCTGATACATCCGCGTCAGTCTCGGCAGGGTCCTCGCTCAGCAGTTGCTCGCGAATGTCGACGAGACGCGCCACCAGTTCCCGCTGGTCGTTCCAGCGCTGTTCCAGTTCTTCCGCTTCCTCTCGCAGGGTTTCCAGGCGCTCCACCAGTTCACTTTCACGTTGGTGGTCGATGGCCTGCCCGAGTGTCTGTTCGCGGGTCATCAGTTCCTGCTCCATGCCCAACTGGTGCAGTTCACTGCGCACGTGGCTGAGGCGGCGCGGAGGCGTGCTGAGGTTGAGGCTGACCCGTGCACAGGCGGTGTCCAGCACGTCGATGGCCTTGTCCGGGAGCTGACGGCCAGCGAGGTAGCGGGCAGACATGTCGGCAGCGGCTTTCAGGGCGCTGTCGGCGATCAGGACCTGGTGGGCCTTTTCGTAGACAGTGCGCAAGCCACGGAGGATGTGGACCGCTTGAGCCGGGGTTGGCTCATCCAGCGCGACGGGCTGGAAGCGGCGGCTCAGGGCCGGGTCTTTCTCAAAGTATTTCTTGTACTCGCGCCAGGTGGTGGCGGCGATGGTCCGCAGCTCGCCACGGGCCAGGGCCGGTTTGAGCAGGTTGGCGGCGTCGGAGCCACCTTCACTGTTGCCAGCGCCGATCAGGGTGTGGGCTTCGTCGATAAACAGAATGATGGGGGTCGCGGAGCTTTTCACCGCTTCAATCACGCCTTTCAGGCGTTTTTCGAACTCGCCTTTCACCGACGCACCGGCCTGCAGTGCCCCCATGTCCAGAGTCCACAGTTCCACGCCCGTCAGGCGCTCCGGCACATCGCCACTGACGATACGCAGGGCCAGGCCTTCAACAACGGCGCTTTTGCCCACGCCGGCATCGCCGACAACAATGGGGTTGTTCTTGCGACGACGGCAGAGAATGTCGATCATCTGATCGATTTCGGTGTCTCGGCACACCACTGGGTCCAGTTTCTTGTCCCGGGCCAGTTTGGTGAAGTCGGTGGCGTAGCGCTTGAGCGGGTCCATGTCCACCTGCGCCTGATTGGCGGCACTGGGGCCATCCTCAGCGCGAGGCTGTTCGACCGACCCGCGGGTCATGGAATCGAACTGGCGGCGCAGCTGTTCGCGGTTGATGTCTTTCAGACGCTGACTGACCTGGGGCATCAGGTAACGGTCTGCGTTCATCAGCAGTGCCAGCATGATGGCACCGGAGCGCAGGTCGGTGTGGCCCAGTTCAGTGGAGGCAATCAGCCAAGCGTCCTGCAGCAGCTCGATCAACAGCGGCGAGAACGACGGGTACGGCTCGGCGGACTGAGGCTCGCCGTTCAGGCTGTCCCCCACCACCGGCTGTAGGGTGTGGTGGTCAATACCGGTGCTTTCCAGAATCTGGCGCACGTCCGTAAACGGTGTTTCCAGCAGCTTGAACAGCAGGTGGGCCGGAGTGATTTCCGCACCCTGACGGCTGATGCACAGGGCCGCCGAGCTTTCCATTCCCTGGCGACAAATCTCGTTGAGGCGCCCAATCAGCGCCGGCAGTTCTACCCGAATCACAGTGATCTCCTTATTTCGGGAGTTGTTCCAGTACGCTGAGCACATCCCTGATGCGTTCGTTCAGCGCTATGTTGTAAAGCGTGTATACCCCGGCCATGGCCGCCACAAACAGTCCGCCAATGCCCCAGAGGGGCAGGCCTGTCCGTAGCCGGTTGCGAGCCGGGGTTACGTTGTCCAGTGCGCGGGTCAGGGGCTGCGGTTCCTCGTCGCGACGCAACCCGCGAATCTGTTCATACAGCCCACGAATAATCTGTTCGTATTCGTCCCGGCCGTTGGTCATTACCTTGTAGCGGCCCTCGAATCCCAGGCACAGGCACAGATAGATGAACTCCAGCATGTCGCGGTAACGTTCCGGTTCCTGCTCCATGCGGGCGGTGATGGCGAACACCTTCTCGCCACCCCAGGTTTCGTTGTGGAAACGGGACAGCAACGAATGCTGGGACCACACGCTGTGGGCACCCCAGTCGGTGCCCAGCACGGCTTCGTCAATAAAGGCGCAGAGTACGTAGCGATAGGCCACCACCGTCGGCCGCTCGTAGCCCTGCTCCACCAGTTCCCGATCAATGGCGGCCACTTCGTCGACCACCTGCTGGTACAGGTTTTCCACACCGTGGAAATCCGCCAGCCGACGCACCCGGATTACCAGCCCCAGCAGGGGCGTCGCGGCATCAATCAGCCGGTTATCCTCCAGGCCCCGCAGCTGGAACTGGTCATTACCGAAGCCCTGATCGCCCACGCGACCATCGCGGTTACTGTCCGCGAACATCAGGTCATCAAACGCACTGCCACCTGCTTCCGTGTTGCCATTGGGTGAATCCATCACCGGTGCATCTGCCATGATTTAGCTCCTGATTGCCCAGAACTGCATTTCCATTCCCGGGAAACTGCCGGCCACATGGAACGCAAAGCCGCTGGCGTTGTCGAGCATCTGCCAGGCCTGGCTCTGGTCGTCCAACCGGAAGTACACGAACCCGGCGTGATACGGCAACTGACGGGGCGCCACCGGCAGGGCCGACAGCGGAATCCCCGGCAATTGCAAGCTGATGAGATCGCGGATTTTCTCCACCGACGCCACCTTGCACTGCTGGGTGAACTGCTTGCGCAGATCGTCCAGCGGCATGTCCGCCTTCACTGCCAGGATGAACTCGGCCTGGCCGATCAACTGTGCATCCTGGACCGGCGCCACCGTGAGGCCGTACTGGCGTTGCTGCAGCTGGATAGCCAGCGCGCGCGGCTCCAGCACCGTGCTCAGTGATTGCCTCAGTACCTGCATCAGCGGGGTGAAGGAATCCTCCGGCAGGTCGTGATCGTACGCGGTGTATTCCTGGGGCAGGCGGTTTTCATCGGTAAAGGTCACCAGTTCGCCGCACAGCTCCAGCAAAGCCTCGTAGAGCCGCTCCGGATGCAACTGACGCAAACGCGCCAGATGCAGGAAACGGGGATGAGCGCGATTAAGCATCTGCAACAGCATGAAATCCGCCACGTCCGCGACACCACCCTGCCCCGGGGCACCCACGCGCTCGGCAATGTTCTTGGCCCGCTCGCGCATCAGCCCGGCCATTTCCCCGACGAAACGCTGAAGCCGGGGCGCTGCCCGCACACTGAGCATGGTGGGGATGAAGTTCGGGTCCATCACCAGGCTGCCGTCCGGGCGCTTTTCCAGGATCCGGCCAATGGCCAGGGCCGCGTAGGCACTGCGATCGTCCCGTTCCAGCATCAGTTTCGGGGCCACCCGGGCCACGTCGATGGTGTGGGAGTCTCCGTCAATGGAATGCAGGTCCCGGACTTCCTCGCTCTGGGCCCGGAAACGGCCAGCGATGGCGGCTTCCGGCCATTCCACTTCCGCCAGGCTCTCGCTGCCCAGCGGCAGGGCCAGATACACCACCTGGTTGGCCACGGAGGCATCAGTGATCTCCAGGGGTTCCGGCATCACGTCGTCCTGGGGCAGGCAGAAACGGGTGCCGTCCGGAAACAGGCCGCTGGCCCGTACCAGGCCTACCCGGCCAAAGCTCAGGTATTCGGCGTTCAGCTCCAGATCGCTGAAACCGTACAGGTAATCAGAAATCGCCAGGGCTCGTTCGTTGATCTGGTGTTCCAGGTAACGTTGTTGCTGCTGGAAGTGCTGGGGCTTGATGAACAGCCCATCACTCCAGACGACTCGATTCGTTGCAGACATCAGGACTCATCCGACCTTCTGAGTTTGACTTCACGCTCGCGCAGATTGACCAGCAGGTGGTAACGACCACCGATGGGATCCACCTTCACCACCTTCTTCCACTGAGACAGGTTGGGATAAGCGTAGAAGGCGATCACACCGATAAAGCGCGTATCCTCGGCGATTTCGAACGGCTCAATGAACTTGAACTGCCCTGGCACCAGGGTGTAATCGCTGTGGTCCACATAGTTGCGACCCAGGGACGGCTCCAGTTCGCCCAGCAACTGGTCGAAATCTGCCGCCATCAGGCGCGAGCTGTCCCGCATCTGGATGATCTGGAAGGCGATGGGTGTCGGCGCCAGGGATTCGTTGGGGTTCACGTCCGGCTCCGCCAACATGGTCAGGTCCACGCGGCTTGGCAGCTCATCCGGGTAACCCACAGGGATGTCCGGATCCCACATCACCTTGGCGGTCTTGGTAACAGCGTTGTAGGGGGTGCTACACCCCACCAAAACGAGAATGGCGACCAGCAAACTCCATTTGCAGTACTTCACGACAGGTTCTCCCTCTGTAATTGACGCAGTTGTTGATCGTAAGCCTGTTCAAACACCTCCTGAAAAAGGCGCTCAAAACCCTGCTGACGACTGGAACTCAGTTCCCGGTAATAGTGTTGGTACATCTCCCATGCCCAGTTACTTTCATCTTCGTCGGTTTTCAGGCCCCGGCGATAACCATGGAACCGGCGCAGCAATGCCTCCGGTGAGAAAGCGTGGAGAATGGCATCCAGCCCCTCGCGAATAGCGGTCTGGGTAGCGAGCTGATGATGGTGAAGGCTTTGCAGGCTCTCACTGACCGCCGCCGGTGCGGACAGATGAACCGGACTGCGCTGGCTGGCGAACAGGGTCTGCACGGTCTCGTTGTAGTCTTCGCCCAGGCGTAGCGGGTTGTCCTCAATGGGCTGCAAGCGGGTGCGCAGAGCCTGATGGCGGCTGTCCTCACCCTGATGCAGGGCCAGCAGGCCTTCCACGGTGGCTTTCAGGGTCTGCCCGGCCTCTTCCAGGAACAGGCGCATTTCGTCGCTGTCGGCGAAGCCCAGATCGGTATCCATGCCGCGCAACAGCGGCGCACCGCTGATGTGTTGGCGGCTCTGATCACTGGTCTCCCGGCGGCGGGCCGGCTTGGTGGTCTCTGACATCCTGTCACCCTCTCCTTTTCGCATGGGCAAGCCCATGGCTACGTCACGGTTCTCGCGATACTCGTCGGTTATAGCGCCCTCGCTGGCGTACCACTCTGGCTTGTCCGCCAGCAGGGACTCCCGGTCACGGCTTTCGGCCACATCAGCGTGCTGGCTTTCGCCACGGGGGTCTGACCAGGCCTGCAGGGGATCGTCGCTGAAGGTTTCACCCGGCGCCGGCTGCAAACCGTGCAGCGGTTCATCCCCAACGGTTTCCAGTTCACGCTCCTCGGCGCGCATCAGCTCGCCCTCATCGACATTGACCAGAGTGGCGTCCTCCGCTTCCTCCGGCAGGTTGCCATCCTGGCGCTGGCCGCTAAGCACCTCTGCCTTGAGCTGATAGCGACCAATGGTGATGGTGTCACCACTCTTCAGGCGTGCCCGGCGGCCCCGGCCGACTGGCTGGGTGCCGCTGTTGATATAGGTGCGGCCGCTGCGGTCAATGAGGCAGAACACGCCGTCCATAAACCGAACTTCTGCATGGCCGCCAACAGCACCGGTGCGGTGTGAAGACAGCTGCCAGGTATCACTGCCGGCACTGCCGATTGAGCCGCCGCTGATCCCGAACACGTGTTCCCGGGCCAGGCCGCTGGCAACCTGGGTGGGATTACTGACCACCAGTTTCAGGTTATGGGTTGGTTGATGTTCCATATCCGGTTTCCTTTATTAACCTGCTAAGCAATCCATAGAATTCAGCGGCGAATCTGCAACCGCACCGCTGGCAGCTTCCGGGCTTTTTCCGGGGTGACAAACGAGTTCCAGCCCAGCCGCACATCCGCGCCCAACTGCATTGGCTTTACATCCCTCGGGCGCATCTGCAGTTCCAGGTCGTAAGCCAGCTGTTCCCGGGTGACAAACTCCACCAGCTTCACCAGCCGGTCGTGGTCGTCGCCGTTGGGCAGAAAATCCGCAAATCGCTGTCGGTCGAGGTTGCGGATGCGCAGGATGAATTTGCCGCTGCGATCGCGAATGCCCGAGCCTACCAGCGTGTCCTCACCGAGGGCGGCGTTGGCCTGCCCCAGCCGAGTTTGCTGATCCTTCGGGATCTCCACCCGACGCAATACCCACTGCTCAATGCCGACATCGTCCAGATCAAAGCAATGACCGATGATGCCGCTGACCACTTCCGGAGAACGGCTACGGCCCGCCATCATCCCGGCATAGGCCAGCATCTTCGACCAGTTAACCGGTGTTGCCGCCCTGACCTGCGGGTCACCGAGACCCACCAGGGAGAAAATATGCTCGGAGAAGCCGTCAGAGGCCTCCGGCTGAAACCGCACGTAATAGCGATACTTGCGCCACGCCCGATGAAACAGCGTCACCAGCCGGTGATTGAAGAAATCCAGGAAGTGGCGACGAATGCCCAGGTTCTGCCCCGCCTCCCAGGCCAGGTCCTCCAGGTAATAGCCTGGCAGGGGCGACTGAGAACCATGCAAGCCCAGGAAACTGACTTCCAGTTGATAGGGCGCGTGCTCGTGCTCCGGCGACGCCGCCGATACCACATCACTGCCGGGAAAACCCAGGCCGGCCGAGGCCGAGAAGCGGATGCGCTCCCGCTGTGGCTGCTCGTCCTGGGATCTTTCCAGATCATCACCGTGGTGACGATGGATCAGATCCACCAGTTGGAAAAAGCTGTAGCGCCGTGCATTGCCCAGAACGGGTTGCAACTCGGCTACATCAGAGGCTGCTGCCCTTGTTGTAACGTCCATGTGTACCGTTCCTGATTGTCTGTATTCACCACTTCCAATTGGTGAAAGGCGTTAATACTGGCGTAAAGTGCGAAAAACTGGCTGAGTACCGTACCAAACAGGTACAAATCGCCTTCCGAGGCGAACGACTGCTGATCCAGCCGCATCACCGAGCGAATACCCCGCACCGGCAAGCCCCGCACCATCCGGTCCACCGGCGTGGTTTCGATGTCCAGAATGCCGGCCAGGCGCTTCTGGGATACCCGCTCCGCCTGGCGATCCACCAGGGCGCGAAAATCATAAACCCGCAGTACTGTGCGCAAGGCGTCCACATCCAGCAGCGACAGGTAGTTCAGCGACAGGTTGGAGATCAGTGTCCACAACAGGCTGCCATCCAGCGTCGGCCGCAGGGTGTGCGTGGGCCGGGTAATATTGCTGAATGAGGCGAACGCCGGCGTGGTTTCTGTCGCCATGCAGATCTCCCCCACCGCCAGCTGATGCGGTAACTGACGGTTGGTGCAGGTCAGAGTCAGCGATACCGCTTCCTGCCGGTTCAGGCACTCGGACTCGTCACCGCGCACGAAGGATATGTAGTGGTCAAAGCCATCCCCACGAACGCTCTCCCGGGCCTTAACCCGGTAGTACAGGGCGGTACGACCACGATCCCGCTCCACCTCGTGCTGAAAACTCTCGAACGCGGTGTACAGCCGCGGCTCCCCGCGCCCGGACCGGCCTTCCAGCCAGCCCTCCACCTGCTCAATGCTGAATACTTCGTAGTGCTCCGGCGACCGGCTGGACGGCGCAATCCGGTACTCCGTCTGCCGCCCGTTCAGGTCCACCGGGTCTGCTTCGTGGGTGAACAGATTGATGGCCGGCGTGCAGTACAGCTGGAAATTCTCCGCACGAATCTTGGCATCCGGCGGCAGAATCCGGCTGAAGTGGAACCGCAGGCTGATCTCATCCGCCTGCACCGCCGGCAGTCGTGCCTTCAGGCCCTGAATATCCACAAACCGGAAGGCTTCAGGAAAACTCAGGAACTCCTGTAGGATCCGGTAGCCGGGATAGGCGTTCTTCGGATACGGCAACAGCGCCTCGTCGTTAGCGAACCCGACGGGCTTCAACTGGCTGGCCGAAATGGAAAACACCGAATCGCCCACCACCAGTTCCATACGCTGCAGGTAATGGTTCAGCCACAGGTACAGCGTCTCGGAAATATGGCTTTCGCCACCCAGGTAAAAACGCAAATTCTCCAACCCCAGGGACGACAACGGCTGATCGGTGTGCAACGCCAGGTCGACGGTGACAGAAGACACTTCCCGGGAGTGCTCTGCGTGAGCATCCGCCACGCTGACTGGAAACACGTCCACCGCCCGACAGGTACGGAACCGGCACTGGGTCTGACGCGTAGCGTCTCCCAGCGGGCGGCTCTTGATCTCGGTATGCCGATCCACCCGCTGACGCTCACTGATGGCGTGCAACTGCGGATCAAACCGCATGATGGTGCAACTGGGCACTGGCCGCAGATAGTTCGGCCACAGCATGTTTAGCAGGGAATGCGTCAGCTCGGGAAACTCGTCCTCGACCTTCTCACGGAGCTTCCCGGTCAAAAAGGCGAAGCCTTCCAGCAGCCGTTCGACATCCGGGTCAGTACTCTGCTCAGAAAGAAACCGGGTCAGCTGAGGATGCGCATCCGCAAACTCTCTGCCCTGTAGCCTGAGAAAACTCAGTTCGTCCCTGTAAAATCGATTCAACTTCATAACGACTACTACACCAAAGTTCGGCCGAGGGGATGGGGATACCTTTTCTGCCGGGAACAAGGTGTCCGAGCAAAGCGAGTTCTTTTTCCCAGAAGAAAAGGTATCGCCATCGCCTCTGACTCCGAGCAGGGGTGCAGTCAGGCTTCCAAAAGACGCTGCAAGCCAATCCATGGGCGCTTGGGCTCCGCCATCCATGGCTCCGCACACTTTTGGAAGCCTGACTGCACCCCCACTCTCATCCGTGTCTTCAAGCTATTTCGTGGCGTTAAATCACCCGGTAATAGCGCTTGTCATCCAATAACAAATCAATGGTCGTTTTATCGTCTTCCGAACCCACCTTCAGGTAGACCGTCACCTGAAACCGCAACTGCAATGGATCGGGCCCCTGGGGCATCGCCATCACATCCACCCGGCTCACCCTGGGTTCAAACTTCTCAATACACTGCCGTATAGCGCTTCGAATACGAATGCTCAGATCATGGGTACCCAGCGTGGCGTCGTTGAAATCCACCAGCCCCAGGTCCGGTACGCTCTCGCTGTTGCCCGGATGGGCATTCAGCAGGCGAACCAGGTGGCGCTTGATGGAATCCACCACATGGGTTACTTCCCCCATGCTTTGCCCCGCAGGTTCGGCAGCCTGTTCCAAACGCTCGAACAGACTGCCGCCCGAAGCCTGAACACCGTCAGCACCGGTGTTCCTGAACACGGATTAGTCCTTGTCCAGACGGCCGACGAGTGACAGTTCGAAGTTCGCACCCATGTACTTGAAGTGCGGACGAACTGCCAGGGATACCGAGTACCAGCCCGGATCGCCTTCCACATCGGAAACGGTCACCTTGGCGGCGCGCAGTGGTCGACGGCTGCGAACATCCGCCGGCGGGTTTTCCTGGTCGGCCACGTACTGGCGAATCCAGGTGTTCAGCTCACGCTCAAGATCCTGACGCTCTTTCCAGGAACCAATCTGCTCACGCTGCAGCACCTTGATGTAGTGCGCCAGGCGGTTCACGATCATCATGTAAGGCAGTTGCGTACCCAGCTTGTAGTTGGTTTCCGCTTCTTTGCCTTCCTTGGTGTTCGGGAACTGCTTGGGTTTCTGTACCGAGTTGGCAGAGAAGAACGCTGCGTTGTCACTGCCCTTACGCATGGTCAGGGCGATGAAGCCTTCGTCAGCCATTTCGTATTCGCGACGGTCGGTGATCAGCACCTCGGTCGGAATCTTGGCTTCCAGCTGGCCGAAGGATTCGAACGTGTGAACCGGAAGATCTTCCACCGAACCACCGCTTTGCGGGCCGATGATGTTCGGGCACCAGCGGTACTTCGCGAAGCTTTCGGTCAGGCGTGTCGCCAACAGGTAGGCGGTGTTGCCCCACAGGTAATGCTCATGATCACCGGACACGTCTTCCTTGTAGTTGAAGCTGCGTACCGGGTTTTCAGTGGGGTCATAAGGCACACGCAGCAGGAAGCGCGGTGATGTCAGACCCAGGTAGCGAGCGTCTTCCGACTCACGCAGGGAGCGCCACTTGGCGTACTTCGGGCCTTCGAAGACGGCTTTCAGTTCCTTGATGGCCGGCAGTTCCTGATAGCTGTCGACACCGAAGAATGTTGGCGCAACGGAGGAGAGGAACGGCGCGTGGGCCATGGCGCCTACGGAAGACACATACTGCAGCAGCTTCATGTCCGGCGTGGAGGGTGTGAAGGCATAGTTGCCGACAACTGCGCCCACGGGCTCGCCGCCAAACTGGCCGTACTCTGTGGAGTAGATGTGCTTGTAGAAACCGGTCTGGGTGACATCGGGTGCGAACTCGAAGTCTTCCAGCAGTTCGGTTTTGGTGGCGTGAAGAATGTCCACCTTGATGTTCTCGCGGAAATCCGTGCGATCCACCATCAGCTTCAGGCCGCGCCAGGAAGACTCCAGTTCCTGCAGCTTGGGCGCGTGCAGGATTTCGTCCATCTGGGCGCTGATCTTGCGATCCAGCTCGACCACCATCTGGTCGACCAGTGCCTTGTTGACCGGCTGGCCTTTCTCGTCGCGTTTCAGCAGGTTGGAGATAAACGTTGCCACGCCGCGGCGCGCCACATCGTATCCTTCATCGGCGGGAGCCATGCGACTGTTGGCCATTACCTGGTCCAGCAGTGAGCCTTCCGCAGCAGCTTCGGAGGCAGCAGATTGCTGCTCAGCAGTATCAGACATACCACATCCCTTCAGTACGTTTTAATAGAAAAGTGAAACCTGCCAGCAATGGCAGAATTCGAATCAAGAGTTCGGATTATTCGCCGCTTTCGTCCGTGGCCAGCTCAAGCTCCTGGAGGAGTTTGTCGCGGGCGTCATCGTTGTCCAGCAGTTCCTGCAGCTTGGATCGGAACGATGGCACGTTACCCAGCGGGCCCTTGAGGGCAACCAGGGCTTCACGAAGCTCAATCAGCTTCTTCAGCTCAGGTACCTGACGGGAAATGCTATCCGGGGAAAAGTCGTCCAGCGTCTGGAACTCGAGGTTAACCGGCAATTCTTCGGCTTCTTCGTCCAGCTTGTTGGTGACCGTGGTGGAGAGGGTGAGACCGGCTTCCGACATCACAGAACGGAAGTTGTTCTTGTCGACGGAAATCGCCTTACGGTCTTCGATCGGAGTTTCTTCGGCTTGCCCCTTGAAGTCACCAACGACAAACATCTTCAGCGGCAGTTCTGTTTCAGCCTGCTGATCACCGGTGGCGGGGACATACTTGATATTGATGCGCTCTTTCGGCGCGACGGAACCGTCTTTTGAAGACATGCGCTTGCTCCCTGTGGTCCATGTGCAAACTCAGTTGCGGTGTTACAGTCCATTGTGCGCACCATCCTGGCACGCTACAGGCAGAACTCTACACAGGATAAATCGGGTACTCAAGCAAAAATTGGCCAGCTTCTGGCAATATTTCGACCCCGGGCAAAGAATTGCCAACCATTCGACATCCCGGGGCCTTTCACAACAATGACCTATCGCAACTAGCGACGCTTTGGCGTCCAGGCCCAGATCATTTCAATCTCGATCGGCTGCTGGCCTTCGCTGTCGTGGATGGTCACCGGCACCGAGGTTTCGCCCTTCTCTTCGGTCAGCATACGCTCACGCTGCTCAGCGGTAAGGTACGCCTCCACCTTCATATCGCCTTTGGCACGGCGGGTGTATTCGGCATGCGCGGTTTTGATCACGGGCACCTTGTCATCCGGCACGTTCAGACCGACGAGAAAGCCCGTAGCGGATTCCGCCAACAACAGGGAAGCCACGGCATGTACGCCCTTGATGTGATTCTGGACCCTGCGCTTGTTCTTCAGGGAGATCACGCAACGTTCCTGATCGAGGGCTTCAATGCGAATGCCGGTGGTACCAGTGAACGGAACCGCCTTGCCGAAAAACAGCGACAAAGCCTTGGGCCGGGCAAATTCCGGCAACTGATTGATCTTGGCAACAATGCTTGCCAGTTTGTTGGCGGCGGCCATGGGGCATCTCCGTTTATCTTAAAAGAAGGATGCGGACAATACCCCATTCGTCGAAGGATTGGAACGATCGGCCAATGACGGTCACACTGTCTCTGGCTATACTCTTCCGCATCGTGAATATCGGATTCAACACCAGAAAAGGAACCGCCATATGAGTGACCTGAAAACCCGCTTTGACGAAGCCGTCAACTACATCCAGAACGCCGAGGGCGACTTCAAACCCTCCAACGAACTCAAGCTGGAGTTCTATGCCCTCTACAAGCAGGCCACCGAAGGTGATGTCAGTGGCAAACGCCCGGGCATGATGGATTTTGTCGGCCGCGCCAAGTACGACGCCTGGGAAAAGGTCAAGGGCACCTCCTCCGAGGAAGCCATGCAGAAGTACATCGATAAGCTGGAATCCCTGAAGTAACCCGTAGTCCAGCTTGATCGGGAGCAGCCGCCGCACCGACGGTTCTGCTCCCACTCAATTTCCCTCGCAAAAGTTTTGCGGCGGTCAAACGATTGTCATAAGATGCGCGCATCATAAGAACAACAATTCACACGGAAGACGCATCATGGATATCACCGAGGCGCTGGAACAGTCGCAGCCCGGGCTTGTCAGTCGAGTGACTGGCGCCATCCGCAAACATCAGCTTAACCACCGCGCAGAGCAAACCTATCTCCACTGGATTTCCCGGTTCGTGCTTTTCCACGACCTGAAAAATCCGGAAACGCTGCAACCCGGCGACCGGCAATTATTCCTGGCTTACCTGAGCGAACGCCTGGAAGTGTCACGGGCACGCCTCAATCAGGCCAAACAGGCGCTGGCGTTCTTCTACGAAGATGTGTTGGGCAGAACTGAGCCCGAGGGCATTGTTGCCGCCTGAACCCTCGCGGCAGACGAATTATCGTTCCGTCGTTGTGGTATTGAACGCGCCGTAGTTCCGATTGGTCGGTGGGCGGATAATGTAGTTGTCGCCGTGGGTTTGCCCGGGAATGGACTTGGGGTTGCTGAAGCGGAATTCCACCGGAATTTCGCTTCGCCCGAGATCCGTGCGTGGATCACGGGGCTGAAGGGCAAGGGGATCCAGGTAGAAATCCTCGTCCGTTCGCGGCTGCACGGGCACGCCAGCCGCCGGCGCTTCCAGGCCACCTTCGATCACGGTATTGGCCAGAGACTCTTCTTCCATGGAGTTGAACGGAATGGTTTCCAGCGTTGAACGCTCTTCATAGTTGAAGGCGCCACCCTCGACGGTTTCTTCGCCGGTTTGGGCCCACACCAGAGGTGACAACGCCACCACCAGCACGGTCGCGCCGATCATAGTCCTTTTTGTATCGAATCCGCCCATAACGACTGCCTTTTTATGTCATGCCGAGCCTGACCATTATTTGAACAAATACATCTCAGGCTGACAATTTTTGATCAGTCTATCGCCAAAAACGACAAAAAACCCGGTCAGTCGCCAGTTTTGTGACACTCCTCACTTGTCGGGCGTTAGCGGTTCATAATGAATGTTGGTGATCACAACGTGATTCCAGCCATCCGGTGTTCGCACCCCCACCTCGTCGTCAATGCGTTTGCCCAAAAGCGCACGCGCCATGGGAGAGTCGATGCTCAGGTAACCGCGAGACAGATCGAACTCATCCGGCCCAACCAGCCGGTAAGTGCTTTCGTCGCCGCCTTCGTTTTCGATGGTCACCCAGGCGCCAAAAAACACTTTGCCCCGGTCATCAGGCAGACGATCCACCACCGTCAGCTCATCAAGCCGCTTGGTCAGGAAGCGCACGCGTCGATCAATTTCCCGCAACTGTTTCTTGCCATAGATGTACTCGGCGTTCTCTGAGCGATCGCCCTGAGCGGCTGCTTCCCGCACCGCCTGCGTCACTTCCGGACGCTTCTCCTTCCAGAGAAAACGCAATTCCTCACGAAGAGCCTGCTCGCCCTCCGCGGTTATGTAGCGGGTTCTGGCCATAGAAAAACCACCGTGTAGACATAAAAAAACCCCGTAAAAACGGGGTAAGGCTAGCGCTGTGCTGGAGGGAGAAGCAAGCGGAGTTTCCGCTGGCTTCCTTAGCTACACCTTCCATTTTCCACAGAACAGGTTACACAGTGGTGGCGGCCGAATTACGTTTTGGTCAGGGCCAGATTAGGTTGCGCACTCTAGACGCAGGCGTTAGCGTTCAATTAACTGAATTTCCGATTTAACGTCCAAGCACGGGATACCAGAATGAACACCAAAAAGCTTCTCAACACGGCCCTCAATGGTCTCGACAGTATCGGCTATCGGCTTGACCAATACGGCATCACCGGCAAGCTGAACCGTCATAACCTGGCGGCGTTTATCATGCTGGAACAGAAACATCTGGAAGGTGAGTGGGACAGCATCCAGGCCAAATTCGATCGTCGCCGCTCACAGGTAGACACGCTGCTGAAGCCAGTGATCAGCCGCGTAAATCAGTTCCGCGGCGCATCCAGCAACTGATCAAACGCCCCTGAGCTCCCCCGGGGAGCTCTGTTCTCCGGCTTCCGAAGCGGAAATGGTCTGGGTGTCTTTCAGACGTTTCCGGTTCGGCGAGTAAGCGGGCAACCGAATGGTGACCATCAGCCCCGGATAGTCTTCCCCTGGGTGATGATCGCTCAATGAGATAACACCCTGGTGGATCTCCGCGACCGCGCTGACAAGGCTGAGCCCAAGGCCGTTGCCGGGCAATGACCGGCTTTTGCCAACCCGGTAGAAGCGCTGGAACACCTGGTCTTTTTCGTCATCGGGGATACCAATGCCACTGTCCCCAACCTCGAAGATCGCGTCGTTGCCGTCCTTGCGTACGTTTACCCGGATCTCGCCTTGTTCCGGGGTGTACTTGATAGCGTTATCAATCAGGTTACTGACCATCTGGAACAGCAGGTCCCGATCGCCCTCGATCACCACATGATCTTCCAGGGACTGCTCGAACTGCTGCTCTTTGTCTTCCGCCAACGCTTCATACAGCTCACACGCATCGCTAACCAGCTCTCCCAGGGGTACCTGCTGCATGTCTGCTGTATTGCCACGGGTTTCCAAACGCGCGATCCGAAGCAGGGCATTGAAGGTGGCCAACAACTGGTCCGCCTCTGCCACGGCCTTGCCGGCCTGCTCCCGGGCCTCGTCGTTGTCTACCGACATAAGGGTGTTTTCAAGCTGATTGCGCAGCCGGGTCAGCGGGGTTCTTAAATCGTGGGCGATGCTGTCGGACACATGCCGGATACCTTCCATCAGGTAAACAATGCGATCCAGCATCTGGTTCAGGTTTTCTGCCAGCTGGTCGAAGTCGTCGTCGGTACCTCGGGTTGGTATACGCAGGGACAGATGCCCATTCATGATGCGCCGGGAAGTGTTGTTGATGACTTCAATGCGCCGCGTGGTGCTCCGGCTCATCAGGAACCCGCCTAACAGCGCCAGCGCCAGGGTAATACCCATCCCCCAGTTAATGGCGGTTTCGATCACCCGTTTCAGGTTAGTGAGCTCGTCCACATCACGGCCCACCAACAGGCGCAGGCCACCCTGCACTTCGAAAATGCGAGCCCGTGCGAGTCGCTCCGGACCATTCCAGCCCACTGACGGATTCAGAGTGAAATTGATCCAGCCGCTGTCAGAGCGAGAACCCTTGGGCCAGTTTTCGATGTTACCGGCGAGCTTGACGAAGTCGTCCGTCGTCAACAGATAGATGGATTTGGCGTTGGGGTCGCGGGCAACACGCTCGCGGATGATGGAAATAAGGCCATTGATACCGCTGCCACGGTATTGCTCCGCGAGGCCGGCAATCTCGGCCTCGATGGTCTCATCGGTCTGGGCAGTCATGAACCCTGCCGTGCGCCAGTAGATAAACGCCAGCAGCAAAAAAACCGAGGTGGCGAACACCACCATGTACAGCAGGGCTAACTGGAACGATGAGGTTCTGAGCTGGCTAAGCAGTTTCACGCAACATGTACCCTGCACCCCGTATGGTCTGCAGCAAGGGGGTCTCGAATTCCTTGTCGATCTTCGCCCTCAGACGGCTGATGTGTACGTCGATGACGTTGGTCTGGGGGTCGAAATGATAGTCCCATACTTTTTCGAGCAACATGGTACGAGTGACCACCTGCCCGGCATTTCGCATGAGATATTCCAGCAGACGGAACTCCCGGGGCTGAACATCAATATTGTGCCCGGCCCGCTTAACGGTTCTGGCAAGCAGGTCCATTTCCAGATCGGCCACCCGCAGCACGGTCTCGGTTTCCGCAGACTGGCGATTACGGCGCACCAGGGATTCGATACGGGCCAGCAGCTCGGTGAAAGAGAACGGTTTGGTCAGATAGTCATCGCCACCACCACGCAGGCCTTCCACCCGGTCATCCACATCGCCCAGGGCGCTGAGGATCAACACTGGAACCTGGTTGCCAGTGGCACGCACCGTTTTGATGATCGACAGGCCGTCCATACCTGGCAACATGCGGTCCACAATCATGATGTCGTAGTCTTCGCTGGCGGCCATCATCATGCCTTCCTTGCCATCCGCCGCGTGGTCCACGACAAAATCAGACTCTTTCAGCCCTTTAACAAGGTAGTTTGCCACGTCCTGATCGTCTTCAATTACCAGTGCTTTCACCGGTTTTCCTCCCGATAGCGGATTACATTAACAGCTAGGGTACGAAGAACATCCGTTGCCGACCAGTTACGATCTTGTAAGAGGGTGTCGCCAATGGCGACGGTCACGACATACCCCGAACCAGCCTAGTCTCGACACCGTATAGCCCGCAAGGCAATATTCCACGTTCATCCAACCACCATAGCCCAGGCGGTCCAGCGCTGCGAAAACATTCCGAAAGTTAATCTCACCCGCGCCGTGCTCCTGCATTTCACCTCGGCAAACAGCATGGAGACATTCATAGCGAGCCTGCTACTTGCGCTTGATGGCCGACGAAGAACCCAACAATGCCCCGTTGAGATGCTCCAGTTCCAGCAACAAACCACTGTGATCCACATCGCTGTGCCCGTTGGCGATCAGGCTTTGATACTCATTATGCACCTGCTGCGATAGCGGCAGGGTCAGACCCTCGGAACGGGCCTCATCCAGAATCATCCGCAGGTCCTTCAACTGAATTCGCGCCGGTGCACCGGGCGAAAAGTCCCGGTCAATCATCCGCTGACCGTGCAACTCCAGAATCCGACTGCCCGCAAAACCGCCCATCAGCGCCTCCCGAACTGCGGCAGGATCAGCCCCACCCTTCGCTGCCAGCAACAACGCCTCTGACACCGCGCCAATGGTAATCCCCACGATCGCCTGATTCGCCAGCTTCGCCAGTTGCCCCGCCCCTACCGGACCAATGGGCGTGCATTTCCCCAGCACCTCAAAAACCGGCCGCACCCGCTCAACGTCTGCGCCAGAGCCACCAGCCATAATACTCAGCGTTGCCTGCTCAGCGCCAACAGTGCCGCCGGACACAGGCGCATCCACATACCCGGCCCCCTGCTCCTTAGCCAAGGCCGAATGGCGTCGCGCCAGCGACGGCTGAACCGAACTCATATCAATATAGACCGCCCCGGCCTTGAGCGCCGCGATACCGCGTTGGGCCACCATCACGTCATCCACCACATCGCCGTTCTCCAGCATGGTGATGACGATGTCGGCATCTCGAACCGCGTCTTCCGGTGTACCGGCAATGGTAGCTTCATCGGCAAAAGGCTCGCACTTACTCCCCGTCCGATTCCACAACGTCATTGGATAACCCGCATCCAACAAATTCCGAACCATGGGCGCACCCATGAGGCCAACACCAAGGAAGGCTATATGAAACCGATTCTCAGTCATTTGTTCTTACCCAAGGTTTGTTTTAAAAGAGTATACAAACAAAAACGCCACCAACCCCGCAAAGGGTGGTGGCGTTCTGACAAACCCCAAGTCAACTAAGGGTTAAGCCGCCTCTTCTTCCGTTGTCATATGCAGACGAATCTTCTTCATGGCGTTTTTCTCCAACTGACGAATACGCTCAGCGGAAACACCATATCGGTCAGCCAGCTCATGCAGTGTCGACTTGCTATCCGACAACCAGCGCTCACGAAGGATATCCTGGCTACGCTCATCCAACTGCCCCAGCGCCGCCATCAGACGACCATTGGAATCGTCCGTCCAGTCTGATTGCTCCAACTGCGTGGCCGGATTGCTGCGCTTGTCTTCCAGATAATACGCCGGCGCCTGATAAGCATTGTCGTCGTCATCATCCTGGGGGCCATCGAACGCCGTATCGTGGGAAGCCAGACGGCCTTCCATCTCCCGCACAACCTTGGGCTCAACCCCAAGATCACTGGCCACGGCATTAACCTCATCATGGCTCAACCACGCCAGACGCTTCTTCTGGCTGCGCAGGTTAAAGAACAACTTACGCTGCGCCTTGGTGGTCGCCACTTTCACGATGCGCCAGTTGCGCAGGATAAACTCGTGAATCTCGGCCTTGATCCAGTGCACTGCAAAGGACACCAGGCGAACACCGTATTCCGGATTGAAACGCTTGACCGCCTTCATCAGGCCTACGTTACCTTCCTGGATCAAATCTGCCTGGGACAGCCCATAACCCGCATAGCTGCGGGCAATGTGGATCACGAAGCGCAGATGCGAAAGAACCAACTCACGCGCGGCTTCCACATCACCATCGTAATGCAGTCGCTCGGCGAGCTTGCGCTCTTCCTCGACAGACAGTACCGGAATGCGGCTGGCCGCCTGGATATAGGACTCAAGGTTGGCACCCGGAACCAGTCTGTCGATGATCTGTAAACTCGTACCCATGTCTTACCCTCCGAACATGACGACCGATAAATATAGCAACTCTAATTCAGCCCGCCAAGCACTCTGCAAATAACCCAAATTTCCATCTAAACCGTTTCAAATCAACAAACTGGAAATCTGGCTGCCTTCGAATTCTATCTTCAAGCTACGCCGAAACCTGTATTGGCTTCAATACGGTATTTCCGAGATCGGAGATCATCCGCCGGCAATTTCCCCCGGCTCAATGTCATCCAGATGGCGCTTGACGGCAACCCAGGCGCCTAACCAGCCTAACAGCATGGCTGCAATTATCAACGCCAGCGCGCCATCGACGCTCAGCCCGCTCAGGGAAAACTCACTGCGGTACAACCCAGCTAGCCGCTCCACTGGGCCACTGAGCCACCAGAGCGACACCTGGAGCAGGATAAAGGCCACAATCCCACCTCCCAGGCCAAACCAGGCCCCGGTATAGAGGAACGGCCGGCGCACGAAAGCGTCGGTGCCACCCACCAACTTTGCCACCAGAATTTCGTCGCGGCGATTCTCAATCGCAAGGCGCACGGTATTGCCAATCACCAGTACCACGGCCGCCGCCAGTAACAGTGCCAGCGCCCAGACGGCACGGCCCAACAGGTCGGTCATGGCGTTCAGACGCTGCAACCAGCCGAGGTCCACCTGTACCCGGTCAACACCGTCCAGCCCTTCAATGACCTTCAGCAGCATTTCCACGCCGTCAGCGGTGCGGGAACCTTCACTGGGTGTGACCAGCAGAGTATGGGGAAGCGGGTTTCCGTCCAGGTAATCCAGAGCGTCTTCAAGGCCGGAAGAAGCGCGGAACTCTTCCAGAGCAGTCTCACGGTCGATCAGCTCGACTTCCGCCACCCGGCTATCATCAGTCACTTCGGCTTTCAATGACCGGGCATCTTCGATGGACACAGAGTCACTCAGATAGGCCGTCACCCTTGCCGAGCTTTCCCAGCCGGCACTGACGCCTTCCAGGCTGGCCAGCAACAGCATGAGCGCCACTGGCAGCGCCAGCGCCACGCCCATCACCGTCCAGGTCATCATGCTCGCCACTGGTGAGTGCCAAAGACGCTGCGCGCTGTCCCGGGCCACCTTGCGATGATGACTCAGGTAACTTTCGGCCTGCTGGCGCCAGGGTGAACGGGCACTTTTGGCGCCTCGGGCAGGCTGCCGTCGGGGGTCGTTAGCCATGAAGCCCCCCCTTGACGCCAACACCTGTCACCAGCCGACCATGATCGAGCGTCAACGTACGGCGACCGAGATCGTTGATCAGTGCAATGTCGTGGCTAGCAATCAGCACCGTGACCCCGACCTGACTGAATTCCGCGAACAGCCGCATGATATCGGCCGACAATTCCGGGTCCAGGTTACCGGTTGGCTCATCCGCCAGCAGCACCGGGGGTTTGTTCACCACCGCTCGGGCAATGCCCACCCGCTGCTGTTCACCCCCCGACAGCTGCATCGGGTTCATCTTTTCCTTGCTCAACAGCCCCACCTTGTCCAGAGCGGCCCGTACGCGGCGACCGATATCTCGGGCCGGGGTGCCCATCACCTCCAAAGGCATGGCGACGTTGTCGAACACGGTGCGATCAAACAATAACTGGTGATTCTGGAACACCACACCTATGTGGCGGCGAATGTAAGGCACCTGACGGCGCGGCAGGGTATTGAGCACCTGCCCGCCCACAATCACCTCGCCGGCACTGGGGCGCTCCATCACCATAATCAGCTTCAGCAGCGTACTTTTGCCAGCGCCGGAATGCCCCGTAAGAAACGCCAATTCACCGCGCTCCAGGCCGAAATTGACCTGACGCAACGCGGTATGGTCGCTGTCATAACGTTTGGTGACCTGGCGGAACTCGATCATTGAAGGTTACTTATCCGGGCTTTCATCAAACAGCGCATCCACAAAGGTGCGGGCATCGAAGCTGCGCAGGTCATCCACCTGCTCCCCCACACCAATGTAACGGATGGGTAGCTGCAACTGCCGGGCGATGGCGAACACAATACCACCCTTGGCCGTGCCGTCCAGCTTGGTCAGGGTAATGCCGCTGACCCCCACTGCCTGCTGGAACACCTGGGCCTGACTCAAAGCATTCTGGCCAGTGCCGGCGTCCAGAACCAGCATGACTTCGTGGGGCGCGGACTCATCCAGTTTCTTCATGACCCGCACAACCTTCTCCAGCTCGCTCATCAGGTTGTCTTTGTTCTGAAGGCGGCCGGCGGTGTCCGCAATCACCACATCCACGCCACGGGACTGCGCAGACTGAACAGCATCGAAGATGACGGATGCGCTGTCGGCGCCGGTATGCTGGGCCACGACGGGAACGTCATTACGCTCGCCCCACACCTGCAACTGCTCAACCGCAGCGGCACGGAAAGTATCCCCCGCCGCCAGCATTACCGACTTTCCGTCCCGCTGAAAGAGCTTGGTGAGCTTGCCGATCGTGGTGGTTTTACCAACACCGTTCACACCTACCATCAGGATGACGTAAGGCTTTTTGCCCGCATCAATCTCCAGGGGCTTTGTCACATCCGCCAGCAGGCCATGGAGCTCGTCCCTCAAAGCCTTGCGCAGAGCTTCGCCGTCTTTGAGCTGGTTGCGCTCCAACTTGTCGGTCAGCGACTCAATGATTTCCGACGTGGCGGTCACACCCACATCCGCCATTAGCAAGGTGGTCTCGATTTCCTCGAGCAGATCCTCATCCACCTTCTTGCTGATCGAAAACAGATCCGCAAAACCGCCGGTCAGATTGGCACGGGTTTTACCCAACCCCTTGCGGATACGCTCGAAAACACTGACCTGAGGCGCTTCCGGCTCTGGCTCTGGTTCAGGCTCCGGCGCTGTCGGGGTTTCGGCGGGCGCTTCCTCAACAACAGGCTTTTCAGGTGCTTCCGCGACCGGCGCGCTATCGGGCTTGGGCTCCGCCTTCTCCTCCGACCCGGATTTCGGGGTAGCACCTTCCGGAGCCTCCGGCTTCTTCTGGGGCACCGGCTTTGGCCGGGGTATACGCTGACGGTTTGCCGCCACATCCAGAACAAACACAAGGACAAGAAGGGCCAGAAGGCCGATAGCAATCCACTCTGCCGTCATAGTCATACCATTGGTCGTCGATTCGCGGGATACAAGAAAGGCGGTATTCTAGCAGACTGACCGGCCTAAGTGATGGCCGTAGGTGACTCGCCCAATAAACCTTCGTAACATGGCGCAACCTGCACCGGCAGGCGTACCAAACCATGCTCGAGAGGCCTCATCCCCATGGCGCGCACCCAGAAACCCAGGCCAGCCAGCAACGGCGGCGAACTCCGCATCATCGGCGGCGACTGGCGCAGCCGCAAACTGCGCTTCCCCGAAGCCGGCGGCGTACGCCCTACACCGGCACGCACCCGCGAGACCCTGTTCAACTGGCTGACGCACCACCTCGCCGGCAGTCGCTGCCTCGACCTCTTCGCCGGCTCCGGCGCCCTGGGTCTGGAAGCTCTCTCCCGAGGCGCTGGCACCACCATCTTCGTTGATCACACCCCCACACTCGCCCAGGCCCTGAGAAGCAACCTGCGCCTGTTGAAATCAGAAAACGGAGAAGTGGCCTGCCAGACCGTCGACACCTACCTGGCCCAGACACCGGCCAAACCCGTCGACATCCTGTTCATGGACCCACCCTTCAGACAGGGCTGGCTGGAAAAACTGTTCCCGATGATCGCGGACAATGGTTGGGTAAAACCCGGCGGGTGGATCTACGCAGAACACGAAAGCGGCACCCCAACGCCCTCAGCGCCTGCCAACTGGACCCTGCACAGACAAAAAACAGCAGGCCAGGTGACCTACTGTTTATTCAGAGTGGAAGCGTCAGAAGCAACCAACTGAGGAGACCAGCCCGCCAGAATCAGCAGGCTACAAGGGCAATCACGGCGAAGGCCGAAGAGAATAAGCCCGCAAATGCGCCGCAAAGTCCTCAAGGTAGCGAATACCGCTGGCCTCCGCCTCCCGGCACCACTCCATCAGCGCATGCAACTTCTCCTGCGGCTTCAAACCACGGCGACGCCACAACTCCTGCAACTCATTACTCTTCTCATAAATCTGCCGCAGCACCGCATTGCTCTCCAGAGCAATTTCCAGGTGCTCCTTCTCCTTCGGCTTGATCAACGTCACCTCACGGGACAGCAACCGCTTCAGACTGCGATAACGCGGACGAATCTCCTCATCCATCACCGCCTTCTGCTGGCGCAACACCGGCTCCATCACCCGCTTACGATACTGACGCATAATATCGAACCGGCTGTTGGTAATGGCCTGAACCGTCTCTACATCCACTTCCTTCTTGCCGGGCACATAATGCGCAATCGGCTTGAAGCCCTTGGGTTTCGCCAGCCGAAAGAACTGGAACAGGCGGATGTAACCCCAACCAATATCCACTTCATACCAGCGGCGAGACAGCTTGGAGGAGTTGGGATAGGTGTGGTGATTATTGTGCAGCTCTTCGCCACCAATCAGGATGCCCCAGGGCGAGATATTGCGGGCATTATCACTGCACTCGAAATTGCGATACCCCATAAAGTGCCCGATGCCATTGACCACGCCGGCCGCCCAGACCGGAATCCACATCATCTGCACCGCCCAGATCCAGATACCGTGCACACCGAACAGCAGCAGATCAATCACCGCCATCAGTTGAATGCCCAGCAGTTTATAGCGGCTATACACGTTGTTCTCGACCCAGTCTTCCGGGGTGCGCTGGCCATAACGCTCCAGGGTTTCTGGCGTACCGGCCTCGTCGTACAGTTCGGCACCTTCAAACAGCACTTTGCGAACACCAAGGACCACCGGGCTGTGAGGGTCTTCTTCGGTTTCGCACTTGGCGTGATGCTTACGGTGAATGGCCGTCCACTGCTTGGTATTCTGTGCCGTGGTCAGCCATAGCCAGAAGCGGAAAAAATGCGCCAGCACCGGATGCAGATCCAGCGAGTTGTGAGCAGAATGACGATGCAGGTAAAGGGTAACGCTGATAATTGTGATGTGGGTAAGTCCCAGCGCAACCAGAATCAGCTGCATCACCGAAAGGTCCAGAAGACCGTTGTACCACATAGAGCTTTCCTCGTTCGAAATCAGGATCCGGCACTACCCAACAGCCGTATTGAGCCACTTTAGCGTACAGTTGTTAGCCCGAACAACCGCATTTGGATGCGAATTTGTTACCGATTACACTTATCCGTTACCGCCCGTGCCGCTGGAGTAGCCCCCTTGCCCGAACTGCCCGAAGTAGAAACCACCCGACGCGGCATCGCCCCCCATTGTGAAAACCGGACCATCACTCAGGTAACCGTGCGCGACGGGCGCCTGCGCTGGCCCGTGCCGGACAACCTCGCGGAACTGATCGAAGGCTCGGTGATCCACACCGTGGACCGCCGGGCCAAATACCTGCTGATTGGCGTAAGCTCGGCCACCGTTGCCGGAACATTGATCGTGCACCTGGGCATGTCCGGCAGCCTGCGGGTGATCACCGATCAGAGCGAGCCCCTACTTCATGACCACGTGGAACTGACACTCGACAACGGCATTCGCCTACGCTTCAACGACCCCCGCCGCTTTGGTTGCTGGCTCTGGTCCGAAACACCGGACCAGCATCCACTGCTCGCCAGCCTGGGGCCAGAACCCCTGGCACCGGAATTCAACGGGCGACTGCTCTATCGACTCTCTCGGGGCAAGAAGACTCCAGTGAAGTCCTTCATCATGGACAACCATGTGGTGGTGGGTGTGGGCAACATCTATGCGAACGAAGCCCTGTTCAAGGCCGGCATCCACCCCCGTCGCGCTGCCGGCCGCATCAGCCTGGACCGCTACAACCACCTGGTGGAAGCCATCCGCGAAACCCTCAGTGCGGCCATCCTCATGGGTGGAACCACCCTGCGGGACTTTGTGAACAGCGACGGCAAACCGGGCTATTTTGCCCAGTCGCTGCTGGTGTATGGCCGACATGGTGAGTTCTGCCGCGAATGCGGACATCCGCTGAAGGAAATCCGGATGAACCAGCGCTCGACGGTTTACTGCGGAAAATGCCAGCGCTGAACGGTGGCCAGACAACTAATGAAACAGAAAAACCGTTTGAAAATACGCAAATATGATTCATAGTTAACAGAGTATCCATAATCGTAAGTTACAATGTGCGGTATATGTATCGTCAGCCATTAAAGGCAGGGCGACCATCGGCCAAATCAAAATGCCGACAAGCTAAGGTAAGCTCAGGAGAAACAAGAAATGACCGGTAAGATTTCCCACATCGTTATTACAGCCGTAGCGGTATGCCTGCTGGCTTTTTCCTCCGTCGGCCACGCCCAAGCCATTGACGAAGAGCCCTCAGCACTGGCAATGACAGGCGATGCGCTGTTTGTTCGCCCGGCCCTGTTTGCCACCACCATCGTGGGAAGCGTAGTTTACCTGGTGTCCCTGCCGTTCTCCGCACTGGGCGGTAACGCAGCGGAAGCCGGCGAGGTTCTGGTTGTTGGCCCGGCCAAAGCCACCTTTGTTCGCTGCCTCGGTTGTACTCGCACCGGCAGGAAACAACAGCCCATTGAACAAAGCGGTAACTGATCCGTAAAAACCCGCCTTGCCAATTTGCGCATTCTTCGGCAGCCTGACGTTTAACCAACTTCAGGCTGTTTTTGTTTATGGTGAACTGGCACTCCCTTGAGACGGTGTTCCTGGATATGGACGGAACACTGCTCGACCTGCATTTCGACAACCATTTCTGGCTTGAGCACCTGCCCAGGCGTTACGCCGAGTACAACAACCTCAGCCCGGAAGAAGCCCGTGACACCATCATCCCGATGATCATGGCCGAACGTGGTTCCCTGAACTGGTACTGCACCGACTACTGGAGCGACCGGCTGGACATGGACATCACCGGGCTCAAGGCCGAAGTGGGCGAACGCATTGGCTACCGCCCCCATGTGACGGATTTTCTCGATGCCGTCCGTGATACCGGGCTGCGCTCCGTGATTGTCACCAACTGCCATCCGGACCCGCTCAGCCTGAAACTTCAGCGCACCGGCCTGGACAGCCGGGTGGACAACATCATCTCTAGCCACCAGCTGGGCAAACCCAAGGAAGACCCCGCCTTCTGGCAGGACCTCGCCGGCCTTGAAGCCTATCAGGCTGCCGCCACATTAATGGTGGACGACAGTTTCCCGGTACTGGAAAGCGCCCGCACCGCTGGCATCGCCCAGTGCCTTGCTATTCTGACACCAGACAGCAGGCAGCCCGCCCGCGACCGACACCCGGACATTCCCTCGATTCACCATTTTGATGAAATCCTGCCGGCACTGCGTCAGCGCCGACCCCTGCCATCCGGCCAGTGAGCCAGCTATACTATGCGTATACGCTCATCAGGTGAGGAGACATGACGGCAACCACCACTGACGACACCCGCGTAAGACTCGACAAATGGCTGTGGGCAGCACGTTTCTACAAAACCCGCAACCTCGCCAAGCAGGCCATCGAAGGGGGCAAGGTTCACTACAACAGCCAGCGAACCAAACCCGGAAAACTGGTGGAGCCCGGCGCCAAAGTTACCCTGCGGCTGGGCTGGCAGGAATGCATTGTGGTGGTGGACGACATCAGTGACCGTCGCCGGGGCGCCCCCGAAGCCCAGAAGCTCTATCACGAAACCGACGACAGCGTGAAACGCCGGGAAGAACTCTCGTGGCAGCGCAAAACCATGCAGGCGGCGCAGCTCCCCCCGGCCAGACGGCCTTCCAAGAAAGACCGACGGGATATACAACGCTTCCGGGAACAGAACGGGCTCTAGCATTCCTGTTTCCCGCCCCAATGATTACCGTTTCCGACTTTAAGGCTCAGGAGAAATACCAATGGCATCCCGGGACCAGTTCCAGCGATTTATCTTTGAAGACAGCCAGGTCCGGGGAGCCTGGGTGAAGCTGAACGACAGCTACAGTGAAATTGGCAACCAGGCCCCCTATCCCGCCTCCGTGCGGCGCATGCTGGGGGAATCCCTGGTGGCCAGCGTGCTGATGAGCAGCACGCTCAAGTTTGAAGGCACCCTATCCCTGCAAGCCCAGGGCGACGGCCCGCTGCGCACGCTGATGGCGGAGTGCAGCCATGATCGTTTCATCCGTGGCCTGGCCCGTTACGACGAACACGCCGTGACCGAGGACTCCCTGAATGCGCTGCTTGGCGAGGGCCGCATGGCCATCACCATCTCCCCGGAGAAAGGCCAGCGTTACCAGGGCGTGGTGCCCCGGGAAGAGGAAAGTCTGGCCGGCTGCCTGGAAGAATACTTCGAACGCTCCGAGCAGATCCCCACCAGCTTCTTCCTGTTTGCCGATGAAAACTGCAGCGCCGGCCTGATGCTGCAGAAGCTGCCCGGCGACACCGAACAGGATTCCGACCTATGGGATCGCCTTAACCACCTGGCCAGCACCGTGGAAGCCGAGGAACTACTGACCCTGGACAGCGAAACCGTGCTCCACCGCCTGTTCAACGAAGAAACTGTGCGCCTGTTCGATGCCGAGCCCGTCGCCTTCCGCTGCAGCTGCTCGCGGGAACGAACGCTGGGCGCCCTGGAATCCATCGGCAAGGAGGAGTGCTACAGTATCCTCGACGAGCAGGGTTCCATCGAAATGGACTGCCAGTTCTGTCATCAACACTATCGCTTCGATAGAAATGATATTGATCACCTTTTCACCGGCCATACGTTACACTGAATACCCGGCTGAATGGCCCGGAAGCCAGTCGTAGAGCGGTTTCCGGGGAAGTCGTTTTTTACCGGCGTCTCTGGCATAATAGCGCGCCTGAATTGACCCGATTGCTCAGATTTCCGTCAATTTTTAGGGGGGACGGCCTGAGTAATCACGATCACATCCCGAGGGCGAGGTCGAAGTGAGTAACACTTATAATGATCTGAGTGCAGCACAACTGGTTGAGCTGGCACTGGAAAGACGCGAAGGCCAACTGGCCGCAAATGGTTCCCTGGTGGTCAAGACCGGTGAACGTACAGGCCGGTCCCCGAAAGACCGCTACATCGTCGAAGAGCCCAGTACCTCTGACGATATCCATTGGGGCCCCATCAACCGCCCGTTCGATGCGGACAAGTTTGATGCCCTCTGGGATCGCGTTGAAGCCTACATCGCCGAGAAAGACAGCTTTGTAAGCCAGGTACACGTTGGCTCCGACCCGGAACACTACCTGCCGGTACGCATGACCACCGAAACCGCCTGGCAGAACCTGTTCGGCCAGAACCTGTTCATCCGCCCGGACGGCTTCAACCCGGCCGACAAGCAGGAGTGGCAGATCCTCAACGCCGCCAATTTCGAGTGCGTGCCCGAGCGCGACGGCACCAACAGCAACGGCTGCGTGATCATCAACTTTGCCAAGCGCAAGGTACTGCTGGCAGGCATGCACTACGCCGGCGAAATGAAAAAGGCGATGTTCTCCGTACAGAACTTCCTGCTGCCGGAAAAAGATGTGCTGCCTATGCACTGCTCCGCCAACGTTGGCGAAGACGGCGAAACCTGCCTGTTCTTTGGCCTCTCCGGCACCGGCAAGACCACCCTCTCCGCCGACCCCGATCGATTCCTGATCGGCGACGACGAGCATGGCTGGGGCCCCGGCACCGTATTCAACATTGAAGGCGGCTGCTACGCCAAGTGCATCGACCTGAGCCAGAAGAACGAACCCATTATCTGGGACGCCATCCGCTTCGGTGCCATCGTTGAAAACGTCACCATCGACCCGGAAACCCGCGAACCGGACTACACTGACGTCTCCCTCACCGAAAACTCCCGCTGCGCCTACCCGCTGGAGCACGTTGAGAAGCGCGTTATTGAGAACCGCGCCGGCGAGCCGTCACACATCGTCTTCCTGACCTGCGACATGACCGGCGTGCTGCCGCCCGTGTCCATCCTCAGCAAGGAAGCCGCGGCCTACCACTTCCTGAGTGGCTACACTGCGCTGGTGGGCTCCACCGAAATGGGCTCTTCTTCCAAGCTGAAAGCCACCTTCTCCACCTGCTTCGGCGCGCCGTTTTTCCCGCGCCCGGCCGGCGTCTACGCCGAGTTGCTAATGAAGCGCATGGATGAGTTTGGCAGCAAGGTCTTCCTGGTAAACACTGGCTGGACCGGCGGCCCCTACGGTGTGGGCGAGCGTTTCAGCATCCCCACCACCCGTGGCATCATCGCCGCCATCCAGAACGGTGACCTGGACGATGCCGAAACCGAGCACTTGCCCACCCTGAACGTGAACGTGCCGGTTGACGTACCGGGCGTGGACAACAAGCTGCTGAACCCGCGCAACACCTGGGCCAGCAAGGAAGACTACGACGCCAAGGCCGCCGAGCTGATTGGCCAGTTCGTGGAAAACTTCAAGAAGTTTGATGTTTCCGACGCCATCGTGGAGGCAGGGCCGAAAGCGTAAGCCCGCCTTTACTGAAGAAAGCGCCCTGCTCTATGAGCACGGCGCTTTTTTTGTGCTCGGACAGCCAACCTGCCGCTGAACCATGAGCGTGAGGCCGATATGATTGGGAGAACGGTGACTGCCTCGATACTACATGGCAGCACGGTGAGGTGTAGGCTAAGCTGTTGTTTACCTTGATCGTTGACGCACGAACACACCGTGATTGGATGGAATCATGAAGCGGTCAAATCTGTGTGATCAATTTGAGCGCTATCGAACTGTTGTTAGCTGTGTGCATGTTCACTCGGAGAGGTTGAATTGAGAAAAGGAAAATTGCTGGACCCCAGAGCTCCTCAGATAAACTTACAAATACCAGAATCCGGTCCGGGAAATCACCCAATTGCTGTTGCGGCAGTGGCTGTCGCCAGTACAGTTGGCTTTATGCTTTTACTCTTCAATGAAGTGATTTTACCGGTCCGAACGGCAGATCTTGAGAAGGAGTTGGGAAACGTTACTAGAGAAGCGATAGAGCTCCGTGGCGAAGTCTCATCAAAAACGTCTCAGGTTGAGTCTTTAAATAAACAGTTGCGCTCAATACGCGATCAACTTTACGAACTCCAAACAGAGTCGTTGTTTGGCAAGAACAATCCTTTCCCACAGGGTTTACAAGATATTCGGCCGGGCAGTAGTCGAAAGGAGCTTGAAAATACATTCTCGCCCGAAACAATTGAAAAGACAGATAAAGGTTACTGGACGGTAAATCTGGAACACTCAATCTTCAAAAGTACAATATACTATTTTGATAATTCTAAAGACGATCAAGCCATATCCCACATAATGTATCGACTTGGGTTTAATCACAAATTTGGTAATGAGTTTTTACAGAATAAACTGGAAGATGCACTCGGAGCTCCGCGGCAATGGGAAGTGAAAGGTTATTATTCGTGGGAAACGAAACGACGCGCGGTATACAAGAGTGATCCTGATAGTTTTGTCGTGATGAACAAAGGAAGAATCCTAGCCTTGTGGCCTTCAAACTAGGATCGGTTTCAGCTGACAAGTCACTGTTGTCGGGCAATTTTTCCCGCCGCTTCGCGGTTCCATAATTGCCGCAAAGTTCTGCGTTATATTTGGGGAGTTAACAGCATATGGCGACCTTAATTGATAACTCTACAATATCGAGCGTTCAACGTGCGTTGGGATTCGTCCCAATCTCTGAGCCAAACCTGTTGGATATGGAGCATGTTGCGCTTGGTCGTTTCGTAGAGGCCTTTTTGCTCCATGATCAACTGGTCGTTCCTGACAATTACAAAGAAGAATTTTCCAAGCAGAGAAAAGATCTGCTAGAGCATCCATCGGTTAGTTTTGCACAGATTCCAAGTCAAAAAGACCGTGAATACATTGAAACAGCTTCGGGCTTGTCGGAAACCTGGACTGAAGCATTTCAAGCCCAAAAAGATAGCGGTCTATTTAGTCATTATTTTCAGCAGGTTCAGGCATTTAGCCACTTCCTCTGGGAACACTCTAGTTCAGAGTTTTTCTTGGTTTTTCGTGCGCTAGGAATCGATAAGGCTAACCCCCTTATAGAGGCTGTCTTAGCTGAAAATGTGGATTCCTTAACGGGCCCAAGGCTCAATATCCGAGGTACTGATGGGGCTCCCGTTCAATGGAAACGCCTTGCCCCACACGTTAAGAGGATGCTTACCGTTCTTGGGTGGCTTGGTAACCAATATGTGTGGCACCAAGTAATGGCTGCTGAGAATGGTCACAGCTACATGCCACACCCCTTGAGAGATTTCTTCGCAGCCGACTTTATGGGTCGAATAAAGTGCGGCGCTACAGACGCTTCTGAATTCTCGCGAGTATTTACGAAGGGTGTCACCAGATTCTCTGGCAAATTACCTGCCATCATTGAAGATCTGGGGCTATCGCCCGAATCATCAACACTAACCATTCATAGCCTCTTGCCGTTATTGATCCAAGAATCCAAGGATGGTTCGGACTTTATGAATGTGCTCAAGCAGATGAGAGATGAGAGTGACGTTAAATCGCTCAGATCAATGCTGTCAGAAGTGAATAATGGCATCGCGTCAGGTGATATTAGGCCTGCTCAGAAACTAAAAGCCGATATTGAAAAAATCGGGGAGAACATCTTAATCGAAAAGGGGTTAGAGAAACGGTACATCACGCTTTCCCCTCCTACTACCCTTTTAGGTATTGGGGTCAATGGTGATCCTGCTAGTCTGAAGTGCTCGTTACCCAGCGCCTTTTATAAGCAGTTCTTCGTTGGTAAGAGGTATCGAGTTTTTATAAAACGGACCCTAGAGGAGCTTGCTATTCCTTCAAAAATGGGGCAGCTCAAAGACAAGCTAAATGGATACGCAAGTATCGAGGGGGAAAGGTATCCCAAGTTCTACCTCAACCCAGATTATTCGCCATCGAAGTATCACAAGATATTTGAAGGCTCCGTGCTCAAAGCCGAATAAATATAACAATCGGCTGCACAGCGACCGATTTTCCGCCGCTTCGCGGCTCCAAACCGGCGCGTGATGAGCCGGGCGTTATAAATAGGAGGAGTAATGATCGAAGGGATCGAGGAATGGATACATCAGGTGAACTCCTCGCATAAAAAAGTGCGTCGGTCTTGCTCCGTCCTTGAAGAATACTTCAGTGGTTTTTACTCGCCTGATTTTCTCAAAACAGCGTTTTTCGTTGTTACCGACGAAATTCCGAAGCCTGATTTTCCAGAACTCCGAGAAGCAGGTCTAGGCGACTTCATCGACATGAACGTCGGAGGTATCACCTACAACGATACCTATTACATAAAGGTAGAGGCCGCAAACGAGCTTCGGCTTCACTTCCATGAGTTGGTTCATGTGGTGCAATGGCGAGAGCTCGCTCCCCAAGGATTCATAGAACGCTACATTCGAGAGATTCAAGATTTTGGGTATGATAACGCTCCGCTAGAAAAGATGGCCTATGCCTTAGATGGGTACTACCAAAGCAAGGGACGGCATCTCAGTGTTGAGCAGTTTGTCCGAGAACATTTATAACAATTCGCGTCACTCTGACTCACTTAAGTGCGCCGGTGCGCTCCGCGTTAGATTTTACGAGGCACTTTGTTCATGGCCGCTATTATTGAATGGCTAGATCATTGGCAAACAATGTTGGGGGCGATTTTTGGAGGCCTCATTGCATTAATCGCGGCTCTAATAGTTGCTCTAGCGCAAACCCGCAGGGAGCGGCGGACGGCGGCTATGTTAGTGTTTTCTGATCTTCTAGCCATTGTTACAGCGGCTCAAAATTTGCACACTCTTGCTGCCGATAGCAATGTATCTGACGAGAAATACCCGAGATGGCTTGCTGAAAAGCTATCGCTGCGTAGGCCGAAAATATCACCTTATTTTGAAGCTGAGATGGTTCGGTTGCTGGATGTAGATGTGTCACTTGCGGCCCACCTACATCTTTTCAGAATAAGCTTTTCAATAGTTGAAGATCGAGTTCTTGATTTGAAGGGTACGTTTACCGAGGACAGCTCCCGCTCACCGGGGGCTGTTAAAAAGCCTTCGCAACGAGATTCGGATGATTTTGAATCAATAGCGACTGAACTTGATCGTGCTGCAGGTCATGCTGACTACGCTATTCACTATTTAGAAAAGCTGGTTCTGAGCAAAATGCCCACGGTATCAAGACTGAGAATGTCGCTCTGCCGTTACCCAATTGAGAAAAAGAGCCGTGAGGTGCTGAAAACCGGGCAAATCTAACCATGCCAGGCCAACCTGGGCAAGCACGGTATCGATTTCGTGGCCGCCCAAGGGCTGTGGAAAGATCCGTACCTGCTGGAGATCCGCGCAAAATCAGAGGATGAACAGAGGGGTTTGCTGATAGGAAAGATTGGTGAAAAGTACTGGTCGGCTGTCGTCACGTACAGGGATGCTCGTATTCGTCTGATTTCAGTCAGACGTTCCCGCAAGAAGGAGGTTGAGCTCTATGAAAGCTAAAGACTTCGATAAAAAATTTGAAGAAGGTCAGAAAGATATCATCGATGACCTGGACCTGTCCTCTGCTCGCCGCGTTAATCAGGAACAAAAGCGAATCAACGTCGATTTCCCGGCTTGGGTTGTCGAGTCGTTGGATCGTGAGGCTGCACGCATTGGCGTTACCCGCCAATCGATCATCAAGGTGTGGCTGGTGGAGCGTTTGCAGGCAGAATCTGCTAATAAACCGCTCTATGGTGACGCCACAGGCGGCGCACATTAGCGGAGCGTTATGCAGCATTGCCATGTCACGCTGACAAGCGTCACGTGGCACAATACACTCCTTCTCTGACAAACGAACCCAAGAACTTTACTCCAAGGGCAAGTCAAAGAAATTTCCTGCGGATGTTGCACCGAGAGCCGCTAGAAAACTTGAATACGTGGATCTGGCCGTGTAGCTGGAGGATTTGAAAGTGCCGCCTGGCAATCGCCTTCACCCGCTGTCGGGAAACAGGCAGGGGCAGCACGCAATTTCAATCAATGATCAGTGGCGTATCTGTTTTCGTTTTGAAGATGGCGATGCGTATGAAGTCGAAGTGTGTGACTACCACTGAGTGAGGTGATGACTATGGCTATTCTTAATACTGCCGGCATGCAGCGCAAGCCGACCCACCCTGGCGAGATGCTGAGGGAGGATTTCCTTCCGGACTATGGCCTTTCCGTTGCCGGGTTGGCTGAATCTCTGGGTGTTTCTCGCCAGTCAGTTAATGAATTACTGCGCGAACGTCGTGCTGTCAGTCCTGAAATGGCGCTCAGGCTTGCCCGTTTGTTTGGTAATTCGCCGGAATTCTGGCTGAATGCGCAGCGATCTGTTGATCTTTGGACGGCCGCTCAGTCGGTCAAGGAAGAAGTGGATCGAATCAAGCCGCTACATACTGCATAACAACGGCGCTATGAATCAGTACGTCCCACTCAACCGTTCCTGCAACGGTCCCACCACCGCATCCAGAAATTGCCGCACTCGCGGTGACAGCAAACGGCTGTGCGGAAACACGAACTGCACCGGCAACGCCGGGGCATTGTATTCCGCCAACACGGGTACCAAAGTGCCGCGCTTAAAATCCTCCTGCGCCTGGTAGCCCAACACCCGGCATATGCCCAGGCCATCCCGGGCGGCGGCGAGTTCGGTGTCAATCTGGTTGGCGCTGACTACGGGATGAATGCGCTGCTCCCACAGCTCTCCCTCTACCTGAAACTGCCACACCTCGCCGGCAGGCGTGAACCCCACGGTCGGCCAGTCTGATAGCTGCTCGGGATGACTGGGCAGGCCGCGCTGTTCGATGAGCTCAGGGCTCGCACAGAGTACATAGGGCGTACTGCCGACCTGTCTCGCCACCAGTGAGCTGTCAGCCAGGTGACCAATGCGCAGGGCCAGATCAAAACCTTCCTCGATCACATCGACGATGCGGTCGAGCAGGATCAGTTCCGCGCTCATGGCGGGGTTCTGTTTCAGCCATTGGTTCAGTAATGGTGCGATGTGCAGACGGCCAAACGTTACAGGCGCAGTGATCGTCAGCTTGCCAGCGGGGTCGGCGCGCCGGCTGTCCAGTTGGAACTCTGCGGTCTGGATGTCCGCCAGAATACGGCGGCAGTGATCGAGGTATTCGCGCCCCTCATCAGTAAGCGCGATACGGCGGGTGCTGCGATTGAGCAAGCGAACACCAAGGTGCTGCTCCAGACTGGCGAGGGTTCGCACGACAGCGGCCGGGGATCGGTCCAGTTTGTCAGCGGCTGCGGAGAGGCTGCCCTGATCCACAATGGCGACAAAGGTACTCATGGCTTTGAGTTTGTCCATCGGCGGGCACCGTCACAGCGTGTGGCAGGGATTTGTGCAAAAACCTGAATAATCCTAACAGGTGGACGGCATTTATTGAATCCGCGTTGAGGCGTTTACTGGTGGCACAACGTCATTCATTCGGAGTCCGTCATGAAACAACCTCAGCCGATTCGTCAGTACGATCACGTCGGTATCCGGGTCAGCGACCGCCAACAGGCCGTGGCCTTCTATGAACAACTCGGGTTTCAGGAGGTACGCCGCTTCGACAAGTACGAAGCCAATGAAATGGAAACGCCAGACGGCGTGCGCATCAACCTGATCTTCAACGCTACGCGTTTGCCTCACGGCCGGAACGTGTTGCTGGATGAGCCGGTCAAGCTACCCGGTGTAACCCATCCCGCCTTCGTGGTCGATGATCTTTACGCACTGAAAGACTGGCTTGATCGGGCAGGCATTGCCATTACCGAAGGCATTCATCGTCTCGGCCCACGCCGGATCACGCTGTTTATCCGTGATCCCGACAGGAACGTACTGGAGTTCAACCAGTTATTGCCTGAATCAGGGCCTGCCAGCACACCCACCAGCAACAACCATTAACGCTCAGGAAGCACATGCCATGAAACTATACGATCTGGAATTGTCCGGGAACTGCTACAAAGTTCGTCTGTTTGCTGCATTAGCAGGCATTGATCTGGAACTGGAACCGGTGGATCTCCCGGGTGGCGATCACAAACAATCACCGTTTATCGCACTCAATCCCTGGGGCCAGGTGCCGGTATTGGCCGATGATGGCGTTGTTCTGCGCGACTCTCAGGCGATTCTGGTGTATCTGGCTCGCCAATACGGCGGCAACCAATGGTGGCCAGACGGCGCAGCACAGCAGGGCGAGGTCATGCAGTGGCTGTCGACCGCCGCCAACGAGATTCACGCTGGCCCGAACGCCGCCCGTTTGATCGACAAGTTCGGGTACCCGCTGGACAAGGCGCGCGCACTGGAAGTCAGTGCTAAAGTTCTTCCGTTGATCGAGAAACATCTCAGCGAACATCCATGGCTGGCACTGGGCCGGCCCACCATTGCCGACTGTGCCGTGTTTCCTTACGTCGCAACGGGCTGGGAAGGTGGCGTAACACTCGAGCGATACCCAGCCATCCAGGCCTGGATCGACCGTATAAAATCGCTGCCTGGATACATCGGGATGCCAGGGATTAAATAAGGTTTAAGACTCCACGACGATAACAATAATCGCTATGCTTTGATCTGGGTGGCAGAACAATGCAATCTACGCAGATCCAGGCACTTAAATCGTCCTGTCTTGGAATGGAGTCTGTACATGCAGCCAAAAGACGTCGTGGAGCAGTTCATCGCCGATACCCGTGCTCATCGCTTTGATGAGGCAAAAGCGTGGCTGGTTGCCGACGGGTTTGAATATGTTGGGCCCAACATGCATTTCCTCAGTCCGGATGACATGTTGTCCTACCAGTTCGGTATGGCCGCCATCCAGAAAGACCTCGTCCTCCGGCAGCTCAGTGCCGACGGGGAGCACGTATTCGCGATTCTGGATTACCAGACCCACTTTGAACCGATTGGGGATGTGCGGCTGGCCGTCTGGTTCCGCGTGCGCAACGATAAGATCCAGACCGTTGAAGCCTTCTACAATGCGGCGGTGGTTGAGAACATGCTGGGAGGCAACCTGCCTTCCGCCAACTGAAAATGGTAGCTGCGCCAAAGCTACCTTCTAGGGACGGTAAAAATCATGCACAGAGTTCTGATGGCGTGTTTCATTTTTTCGGTAGCTGGATGCAGCAACAAGGCCGTTTACGACAACATCCAGCACAACAACCGACAGGAATGTAATACGGTTCCGCCGGCTCAGTACGAAGAGTGTATGGCGCGCTCCAACAAATCGTACGATGAGTACGAGAGGGAACGGGAAGCCGTCGTCGAGGGAGATTAGGGACATGAGAGAAACCGGAAAGATCAACTATGTTGAACTCCCTTCACGGGATCTTGACGTCACGAAACGGTTCTTTGCCAGCGCGTTTGGCTGGTCGTTTGTAGACTACGGGCCGGAATACGTTGCTATTGAGAATGCCGGGCTGGACGGTGGCTTCTTCAAATCGGATAAGGTCGCCACCACCAGCAACGGAAGTGCCCTGATAGTCCTCTACAGTGCCGACCTGGAAGCCACCCTTGAAAAAGTGACGTCCTCGGGCGGTGCCATCGTGCAGGACATTTTTTCATTTCCGGGCGGTCGCCGTTTTCATTTCTCGGACCCCAATGGCAATGAGTATGCCGTTTGGTCAGAGCCAGTGGTGTAAACAATCTTTAGGAGCCCCAAATGCCAAGGAAGACATTGCGCAATATCAGCTTGCTAGCACTTTCCACCCTCCCTGACCTGACGTTAGCCGGCCAGCCCACGGCTTCAGACTACCTCGGCAGCAAGCCTTTGCTTCTCGAAATCCGCTACTGTGAGTGTCGTGCCACCACCCCTAACGGCGCCCCAGGCGATGTGCTGCCAGAGTTTCTGGATGAGTCAAGGGTTCTAAGGGTGGGAGCAGTCACAACCGAACACAGTAACTTTGTTGCTTCGCGGGCACTCTCCATGGGATATGAGATCAGCCCGGTGGAAAAGCCCTCTGGTTCATTCCAGCTCACCTATGCCAGTGAATACACAACCCGTGATGGCAACCTCGCGGGCCAGGGGACGCTGGTACTGGAAGCAGGCCAATGGGTGAGTCTTTTCGAATCCCATCACCAAACTAAAGCCGGGGCGAAGCATGCCGGTGTTGCGATTCGGCTGGTGGATCAAAGCTCCTCCCAATAGCCCAATAGAGAGAAAAGCAGTCGATGATACGAATTCCTTTTCCCCAGGCACCGGACTACCCGGCAGTTGAACCTGGTTTCAATGGACCAAAGGTGGCGGCGATTCACGGCCTTATGGGCCATGACCTTATGCGGAAACACCTGCTTCGCATGATGAAGGAGTCCGGTTACCACGACACAACGATGTACAGCCATATGCATCCCACGAAAGCCATCGCGGACGATTTAAGCGAAGCAGCTGGCGCCAACCGCAGAATAGCCATCGTCGGCTATAGTCAGGGCGGTTTCGAGGCGATCAAGGTGGCACGTGAACTCGCCCGGCGTGACATCACAGTCGACCTGGTTGTGACCATTGCGGCAGGCGGCCTGGGCCGAACGTTGCCGGCCCAATGGGGATTCAACCCCCGCAAGGCGCCGGCCAACGTCTTCAGGTGCCTTAATTTTTTCTCAGAGGGCGACCGGCTTGGGTCCGATCAAAAGCCTGAGCGCAACCTGATGAAAGCCAGCCAATCAGGCCAGTACGTTGAGAATATTGTTTTCCCGAAGGACGAACACATATCCCACATTCGATTGGTCATTTGCTACCCGGAATCGCGAGTGCATCCTACCGTCAGGGCCCGGTTGCTGGATCCGCTGCAAAATGAACTGGCGTCGTTGACCCGCCAGCATCATGTTTCCGGCAATGCTGAACGCGCCTCGAAGTAATCCGCCGATTTTACCTCTTCGTTCATGCTGGCGAGCCCCAGCTTTCGAAGCTCTGAGGTTTCCATCGCTTTTTTCATCAGCATCCGGCTATTACGCCCGGAGTTGGGGAACACGCTCTGCCCGGCTCGAAGTTCAAGTGTAACGCCACTTTCTGTTTCCGTCGGAAGATTCCGAAGGCGCTGATACAGGTCTTTGTGTTTGTCGTCTGCGGGGTTTGTCACGAGCAACACGAACGCACTGGTTGAATGGCGTGCCAGGTAGGTTCCTTCATCGAAGGCTGTCCTCACGGTTCTGGCCAGGGCGGCTATTGCGTCTTCAGCTTGGTTGTCGGGAATCTCCCGATGGTTGGCAACCTCCAGGTAGAGCACAGCGAACTCGTGTTTGTCGGTTTCACTCCTTGCCAGTTCCTTGACCAGATGATTCGCCAGGCTGGCCCGGTTGGGCAGTCCTGTGGTCGAATCGTACAGTGCTTTGCGCTCGACACGCCGGGATTCCTCCAGCGCCTGGATTTCAGCGTTCCGGCGCTGCTTGACGTCATTGGCGGAGGCAAAAAGAGCGACCAGGATCAATACGCCACTGAACAGGGCCAGCGGGGCACCCAGCCAATCACCCGATAGCAGATTGTCTGCAGCGGGCATGGCGTTTTCAGGATAGATCATGGCAGCCATGCCCGTGTAGTGCATTCCACAGATAGCCACGCCCATGGCCAGGGCGGCGCCGAGCTGGAGGGCGGTTCCTTTGAGGCCTTGTACTGACTGCAAGCGGCGGCAAATGAACATGGCCACACCCGAGGCCCCGACCGCAATGACAACGGAAGCACTGAACAGAACCGGGTCGTAGCGCATCCCCGGCTCCATCTCCATGGCCGCCATGCCGACGTAATGCATGGACGTAATACCGCCGCCCATGAACAGGCTGCCGATAACGATCTGCAGCGGGCCCGCGCGGTCCTTGCCGATGATATGCAGGGCCAGTCCCGAAGCACCCACAGCGGCAACCCAGGAAATCAGGGTAATGGTGAGGTCGTAGCTCATTTCCATCGGCATCACATAGGCCTGCATGCCTACGAAATGCATGACCCAGACCCCGGTTCCCATCGTCAGAGCCCCGAGCGCCAGCCATAGCCTGGCTTTTGCCTGTTCGAGCGTAGCAAGCTGTGCGCCGAAGTAGAGCGCGCTGTACGATGCCAGTACCGCAACCACAAAGGAGGCGGCCACCAGGGTGTAATCGTAATATCCCGTCATTCTGAAACCCGTTTTTCTGGATGAACACTGTTCACGACCGGTTTCGCCAATGGCCAAACTGCCGTGAAATGAGAAATTCATCAGAGATACGGGGCTCTTGCGCTACCGTTTCATCGACAATGTGAATTTTCGTGAAATGTCTAACGGGGACAGCAAATTACCACTGCTCCCGGTCCTCCGCACTTTCCTCAGCTTCTACCTCGGCCTTGCGTTCCTGGATCTTTTTCATCTTTTCGTCAGAGATCTTCATACTGTTGGCGCTGTCCCGCAGCACGAAGAGGCTGCCGACCACCAGGGCCAGCGCGACTATGACAAAAACCCATCCGATAAGTGGCATGGCTTGGCTCCTTCATTGAACCCATTTACCTTATAGTGGACCACACGCCTTCAACCCGACAACCGGATTCCGGAAATTACGATGTCCTTCTCCAGAATTTACAATCAGGCAGCCGCCCGCAAAGGCGGCGAAGTCGAGCTACGCGCCATATTGCCCCGGGTTGCGGCGCCCGGTGAGCTTGAAGCCATGGGTGACGACCGCTACCTGTCCGAGGTCACACGCTGCGTCTTCAAGGCCGGTTTCGTGTGGCGAGTGATCGAGAACAAGTGGCCGGGATTTGAAGATGCCTTCAAGGGGTTCGTGCCGCTGTACTGGCAGCAGGTTCCGCCAGAAGTGCTGGAGGATCTGGCACAGGATGAACGCATTGTGCGCAACATGCAGAAAATTCGCACGGTGCCGGACAACGCCCGGATGATTGTGGATGGCGCCCGTGAGCACGGTGGCTTTGGAGCCTTCCTGAGCCAGTGGCCTTCGCACGATCAGGTCGGCTTGCTGATGTGGTTCAAACGCCACGGTGCCCGCCTCGGCGGCAACACCGCCCAATATTTCCTGCGTCGGGTAGGCTGGGATGGGTTTATCCTGTCGTCGGATGTGGCCGCCGGGTTGCATCGGGAGGAACGGCTGGATGCCAGCCCCGGCAGCAAAAAGGCCTTGATGCAGGCACAGCAGGCCTTCAACGACTGGCATAAGGAAACTGGCCTGCCCTACAGCCACCTGTCGCGAATTCTGTCTTACTCAGTGGGAGATTAGATGCGTTCCGCCCTGTTAATGCTCGCCCTTTGGTTGATGACCTCCACGCTTTCTCTGGTCCACGCCAACCCGTTGCTTGAGGCGGTGAAAACCGTGGAACAGCGCCTGGACGCACGCGTGGGCATCGCCCTCTATGATTCCGGGACTGGAGAATCCTGGGACTATCACGGCGATGACCGTTTCCCCATCACAAGCACCTTCAAAACCCTGGCCTGTGCGGCGTTGCTGGCAAAGGTGGATAACGGCACTGTTGATCTGGATCGGCGAGTGATCTTCAGCAAGGACGATCTGGTGACCTATTCACCGGTCACTGAGACACGTGTAGGGGAAGAGGCAGGTATGAGTTTGCGGGAGCTGTGTGAAGCGACCATGGCCACCAGCGACAACACCGCCGCCAATCTGGTACTGGGGGCCATTGATGGCCCCGACGGCGTTACCGCGTATGCACGCGATCTGGGCGATACCGTTACGCGGCTGGACCGGACGGAAACCTCACTCAATGAGGCCACGCCGGGCGACCTGCGAGATACCACAAGTCCCAAGGCGATGGTCGCGAACCTCCGCAAATTGGTACTTGGTGAGGCGCTATCCAAAGGTTCCCGGGATACTCTGGTTACCTGGCTCAAAGGCAACCGTGTCAGTGACAACTTGCTCCGGGCAGCGATACCACCGGACTGGACAATCGGAGACCGCTCTGGAGCCGGCGGCCACGGCTCCCGTTCAATCACTGCCGTGCTATGGCCACCCCATCGCCCGCCTCTGGTGATCGCGATCTATATAACGCAAACCGGTGCGTCTTTTGATGAACGTAATGGCGCTATCAGAGACCTCGGGGGCGCTATTGTGAAGCACTTCTGATCGCCAGCAACAGCTGCCGGCCTGTCAGAATTCTTTACACACTGCCTTCAAGGTTGCGCTCAAAAATCATCGTGGCATCTGAATTCAAGGAGAATTTTTGACAGTGGCCCACATGTTGCCTTTATCAGTGCAGATCAACACTGATGACCATTAAGGAAAGGCCACATGAGCATTATCAACCGTATCGCCACACTGGGCATCCTTGCCGCAGGCCTCGCATTCGCCGCTCCGGCAACCGCTAACCTGATCGAGAATGGCAGCTTCGAAAACCCCAACGTGACTACGGGCACCTGGCAGTTTTTTACATCTGACCAGGTCGCTGGCTGGACCGGCAGCAACATTGAAATCTGGGAGAGTGGCTTCAACAGCGTGAACGCTTATGACGGCAGCCAGTTTGCCGAGCTGAATGCCCACCCGGACATGGATGGCCCATTTGGCATCTACCAGACCATTGATACCACCATTGGCCAGCGTTATGACCTGAGCTTTGCTTACCGCGCTCGCCAGAACAACTCTGAAAGCTTCATGTTGTCCCTGATTTCCAATGGAAACAGTGCCGATTCGCTGCTGAATGATCATGTAACGAGTGGTTGGAGCATCTTCTCAGGAAGCTTCATTGCCAGCGCTCTGGAAACCACCATCAAGTTCACTTCCGTGAGCCCGGATGGCACCGTCGGCAACTTCCTCGACGACGTAAGAGTAACCGCACAGGTCCCTGAACCGGGCACGCTGGCGCTGATGGGGCTAGGTCTGCTCGGCCTGGGCTTTCGCCGTCGCCGCTAGTCGCTGGCTAAAAAAACGCTCGACCTCTAAAAGGGCCCCGTAATGATGATTGCGGGGCCCTTTTTGCCATCATCGCCTGCCAATGGCAGGATAAGCGCTTTCCGTTGTCATGCTGAAGGGCGCTATGAATCCCACCATTGAGCTTCTTAAATCACACCGTTCAATCCGCAAGTTCCAGAACCGCAGGATTCCCCGCGAGCTGTTCGAGGAACTGATCCGGGCTGGCCAGAGCGCCGCTACGTCCAGTCATGTGCAGGCTTACTCCATTATCCATGTGGTCGATCCGAACAACCGAGAGGCCCTTGCGGAGTTGAGTGGCGGCCAACGCTATGTGGCGGAAAGTTCAGATTTTCTGGTGTTCTGCGCAGACATGAAACGGGCCACGGATGCCGCGGAACGCGCAGGTGCCGAGGTAGTCCGCGGGATGACCGAGCAGTTGCTGGTGGCCAGCATCGATACTGCCCTGGTGGCCCAGAACGTTGCCACCGCAGCAGAATCGGCGGGGCTGGGCCTGTGTTATATCGGGGGCATACGTAACAACCCAGCGGAGGTGAGCGAGCTACTACGTCTGCCGGAGCATGTATATCCGGTGTTCGGTATGTGCCTGGGGTATCCGGACCAGGCACCCGAGGTGAAACCGAGACTGCCACTGGCGTCCATCCTCAAAGAGGATTATTACCAAAGCGAACGCGATCCGGAACTGGTGGCGGAATTCGACACCACCATGAACACCTATTACCAGGCCCGCACCGGGGGCACCAAGGACACCAACTGGTCGCAACAGCTGAAACCACTGTTTACATCCAAGTTGCGCCCCCACATGCGGGATTTCCTGCGCGGCAAGGGCTTCGAGATGAAGTAATCAGGATCGCCGGGAGACTTACCCCGGCGCACCTACCAGCGAGCGGTAGACATCCACCATCGCCAGGGTGACCGCTGTGCGGCTACGCACGGCCGCATCCCGGGTGGCGGTGAACTCCTGTTCCGCCGTCAGCACCTCGAAATAGCCGATAAACCCTTCTTCATAGCGAGCCCGGGCCAGTTCCACGGCGTGCTCGGCATTATTCATCGCCTGTTCCAGCCGCTCTTCCCGCTGTTGCGCTCGCTGATAACGCACCAGCCGCGTTTCTGCCTCTTCCAGGGCCTCCAGCACCGTTTGCTGGTAGCTGGCCAATGCCGCACGGCTATCGGCTCCTGCCGCCTCGATACGGGATTTGACCCGGTCGTGGTCCAGGAAAGTCCAGTCAATGCCCAGGGCAACGCGTCGGGTTTCCGCCGGACCGGTGAACAGATCGCTGGTGTCGCCGGCAACGGAACCGATTAGCCCGCTCAGGGTAAAGCGAGGGAACAAGTCAGCGGTGGCCACCCCAATGCGGGCGGTGGAGGCCGCCAGGCGTCGCTCAGCAGCGGCGATATCCGGGCGGCGGCGCAGAACTTCCCCCGGGCTATCCACGGGAATCGTCGGCAGGGTTTCCGGCAGCGCTCCACGAGGTGACAGCGTATCGACAAGCGCCATCGGCGGCTGGCCCGTCAGCACGGAAATGCGGTGCATGGCCCCTCGTATCCCCGCCTGCAGGGTGGGCAATTCGGCCCGGGTCCGTTCCAGTTGGGCACGGGCACGGACCTGATCAAACTCGGTACCACGCCCGGCCTTTACCCGGGCTTCCACGATGTCCAGTGACTGCTGCTGCAAAGCCACACTCTGCAGGGCAACCTGATACTGCTGCTGAAGGCCTCGCAGCTCAAAATAGCTGCTGGCCAACTGGCCCGCGATGGCTACCTGAACGGCACCGAGATCGGCACCGGCTGCCTCCAGTTCCGCCCTTTGGGCCTCCGTCGCACGGCGAAGGCGCCCGAACAGATCCAGCTCCCAACTGGCGGCAACGCCAGCCTGGTAACGCTGCACCCGTTCTGGCCCGGCACCGGGGGGAGATTGCTCAATATCCGCAAGATACTGTTCGGCGCCAGAGGCGCTGGCCGTGACGCTGGGCCATTGATCCCGCTCGGCGCCATACAGCAGGGCGGCCGCGCGCTCATAGCGAGCGACGGCGCCTTCCAGACTGAGGTTGGCGGCCAGGGCATCATCAATCAGGCGTGCCAGCAAAGGATCATCAAATCCCTGCCAGAAACGCTGCTGATCGGTTCCACCGGCAACCATGGTTCGCCCTTCCGAAAACGCATTCGGTTCCGGCGTCGTCGGGGCCTGGTAATCTGGGCCCACGGCGCATCCTGTTAACAGGGCCAGAGCCCCCGTCATGGTGATGACTTTAAGCATGGCTACCTCCTGGCAATGCGTCTTCGCTATCGCCGTCATCGGAAGACAGTGTGGATGTATGATGGCTCTTCAGCGGGTGGCTTCCAGAAAGCTTGCGCAGCGCCACGTAGAACACCGGAGTCAGGAACAGGCCAAACAGGGTGACCCCGATCATGCCGGCAAATACGGCCGTGCCCAGAGCCTCACGCACCTCGGCGCCCGCGCCGGTGGCCAGCACCAGGGGCACAACCGCAGCGGTAAAGGTGATGGAGGTCATGATGATGGGCCGCAGCCGCAACCGGCAGGCTTCCAGCGCCGCCTCCACAATGCTCCGCCCCTGAAGCTCCAGTTCGCGGGCAAATTCCACGATCAGGATGGCGTTCTTGCAGGCCAGGCCAATCAACACCACCAGACCCACCTGGACAAAGATATTGTTGTCCCCGTCGCTAAACCACACGCCGATCAATGCCGAGAGCATGCACATGGGCACGATGAGGATCACCGCCAACGGCAGGGTCCAGCTCTCATAAAGCGCTGCCAAAACCAGGAACACCAGCAGGATGGCAAGCGGGAACACCACCAGCGCGGCATTACCCTGGGTGGCCTGCTGATAGCTCAGGTCGGTCCATTCAAACGCCATTCCGGCTGGCAGCACCTGGTCCGCCAGCGCTGTCAGCGTATCCATGGCCTGGGCCGATGACAGCACCCTTGGGTCCGCCTCCCCGGCGATATCCGCTGCGGGGTAGCCGTTATAACGCAATACCGGGTCCGGTCCGAAGCTCTGGCGAATGTTCACCATCGAGCCGATCGGCACCATCTCGCCCTGGTCGTTACGGGTGCGCAGGCGGGCAATGTCCTCCACGCTGTCGCGGTAGGGGGCGTCTGCCTGGGCGATGACCTGCCAGGTACGGCCAAACCGGTTGAAGTCGTTGACATAGGTGGACCCCAGGTAGGTCTGCAGGGTGTCGAACACTTCAGTCAGGGGCACGCCCTGGGCCTTGGCCTTGAGCCGGTCCACTTCCGCATCCAGTTGCGGCACATTGGCCTGGTAACTGGTGATGGGATACCCCATGCCCGGTGTCTGGCTGATGGCCCCCTGGAACTGGTTCACCGCGTTCTGCAGGGCCCCGTAACCGAGATTCCCACGGTCCTCGATGAACAACTGATAGCCGGAGCCATTACCCAAGCCCAGGATCGGCGGTGGCATGAAGGAGAAGGCAAAGCCTTCTTTCAGCCCACTGATTCTCTGGTTGATCTGGGCGTTGATCTCCCCGGCACTGAGGCTGCGCTCGTCAAACGGTTTCAGGGGAAAGAACACCACACCGGTGTTGGAGGTGTTGGTGAACTGCAGTGCGTTCAGGCCGGGAAATGCCACGGCGTTGGCCACACCTTCGGTTTCCATGGCGATGTCGGTGACTTTCTGTAGCAATTGATCGGTACGCTCCAGGGAGGCCCCTTCCGGCAGTTTCACGCCCGCCATCAGATAGAGCTTGTCCTGGATGGGGATGAAGCCCGGCGGCACCGCCTTGAACATCAGCCCGGTACCCGTCAGCAACAGCGCGTATACCACAAACACCGCACCGCGCCGGCGCAGGGAGCTGGACACGCCACCCTGATACTTCTCGGCGCTGGCGTTGAAGAAGCGGTTAAAGGGCCGGAACAGCCAACCAAACAACGCGTCGATCACACGCTGCAGCCGATCCTTGGGGGCGCTGTGAGGTTTCAGCAGCATCGCCGCCAGCGCCGGCGACAGGGTCAGCGAATTGATGGTGGAAATTACCGTGGAAATGGCAATGGTCACCGCAAACTGCCGGTAGAACTGGCCGGTAACCCCGGAGAGGAACGCCATGGGAATGAACACGGCGCACAGCACCAGACCGATCGCAATGATAGGGCCAGAGACCTCCTTCATGGCCTGATGAGCCGCCGCCAGCGGTTTCAGGCCTTCCTCGATGTTACGCTCGACGTTCTCCACCACCACGATGGCGTCGTCCACCACGATACCGATCGCGAGCACCAGGCCGAACAGCGTCAGGGTATTGATGGAGTAGCCCAACAGGTACAGCGCGCCGAAGGTGCCAATGACCGACACTGGTACCGCCAGCAACGGGATAATCGACGCCCGCCACGTCTGCAGGAACAGCGTGACCACCAGTACCACCAGCAACACCGCCTCCAGAAGGGTGGCAATGACCGCCTTGATGGAATCGCTGACGAAGATCGTAGTATCGTAAACCGCCTCATACTCCACCCCTTGCGGGAAGCGGGCAGACAGTTCATCCATAGTGGCGATCACTTCGTCGCGGATCTCCAGGGCGTTGGCGCCCGGCGCCTGGAAAACACCCAGGGCCACCGCATCCTTGCCATCCAGTTGCGAGCGCAGGGTGTAGTCACCGGCCCCCATTTCCAACCGGGCCACGTCTTCCAGGCGCAGAATCTCGCCGTTGTCACCGCGCTTGAGCACGATGTCACCAAACTCTTCCACGGTTTCAAGTCGGCCACGGGCGTTGATCAGTGTCAGGAAGTCGCTGTCCGGCACCGGTTCCGCGCCAATCTGGCCGGCAGACACCTGTACGTTCTGCTCACGCATGGCGCGGACGACATCGCTCGCCGTCAGGCCACGGGCCGCAATACGGTCCGGGTCCAGCCAGGCGCGCATGGCGTAATCACCGCCACCGAATATCTGCGCGTCGCCAACGCCCTGAATCCGGGCCAGTCGGTCGCGCACATGCAACCGCGCGTAATTACGCAGGTAGAGCGTATCGTAGGTGCCGTTCGGTGATGTCAGGTGCACCACCATCAGGAACGTGGGCGACTGCTTCTGGGTGGTCACACCCTGGCGCCGAACCTCCTCCGGCAGCCGGGCCTGGGCCTGGCTGACACGGTTTTGCACCCGCACGGTGGCCTCCTCAGCGTCGGTGCCTGGCCGGAAGGTGACGGTCATCTGAAGAACGCCGTCCGAGCCCGCCACAGACTTGAAGTACATCATGTCTTCGACACCACTGATGGCTTCTTCCAGCGGTGTGGCCACGGTTTCGGCAATTTCCTTGGGGTTGGCGCCAGGGTAGACGGTGCGCACGACCACCGACGGAGGCACCACTTCCGGGTACTCGCTGACCGGCAGGTTCGGAATCGAAATCAACCCGATGGCAAAGATGATGATGGACAGCACCGCCGCAAATATCGGCCGGTCGACAAAGAATCGGGAGATATTCATTGCGCCAGCTCCTGGGCGACGGCAACGGTGCCTTCTCCCTGGTCGGATTCTTTCATGGCAACCAGCTGCGGCTTGACTTGCATACCAGCGCCAAACACCTTCTGCACACCATTGATGATCACAAGATCGCCATGGTTGAGACCTTCACGGATCACCTGGAGATCATCCACCTGACGGCCAGTAGTGACCTGCCGGGGCGCAACCCGATCCTGTTCATCCACCACGTAGACGAAACGACGGTCCTGATCGGTCAGCACCGCCTTGCGGTTGACCAGCAGTGCCTGGTCCAGCTCGGCCACGGGCATTTCCACACGGGCAAACTGGCCGGGTTTAATCAGGCCGTCCGGGTTGTTGAGCACGGCACGGTACTGCAGGGTGCCGGTCCCCGGATTCAGGTGATTGTCGACGAAATCCAGCTTGCCCTGGTACTGACGGCCATCCTCGCCACCCAGTGAAATGCGCACATCCCTGGGCTGACCATTGGCAAGCAGCTGCTGGCTACTGAACGCCGATTGCTCATCGGCCTCGAAATACACGTGCACCGGGTCTACCGAAACTACCGTGGTGAGCAGGCTCTGGTCGGCGTTCGCCAGGTTGCCCTGGGTCACCAGGGCCCTGCCAGTCCGGCCACTGACGGGTGCAGTTACACGAGTGTACTGCAGGTTCAGCTCGGCGGTATCCAGCGCGGCCTGGGCAGCCTGTACACGGGCCCGGGCGCTCATCAACGCGGTATTGCGCTGATCGTATTCCTCACGGGATATTGCCCGGCTTTCCAGCAGCGTCTTGGCCCGGCCGGCTTCACTTCTGGCCAGATCAAGCTGGCTGTTGGCCAGCGCCAGTTCGGCACTCGCCGCCTGCTTTTGGGCTTCGTACGGACGTGGATCTATCTGGAACAACAGCTCGCCGGCCTGCACCAGTTCGCCTTCCTCAAAGGCCACCTTGTCGATGTAGCCACTGACGCGAGGCCGCAAGTCCACCGTTTCCGGCGATGCCACACGGCCTGTGAATGATTCCCAGAGAGTGACCGGTTCCACGACCACTTCCGCCACATCCACCTCCGGCGGAGGCGGCATGCTTGCAGCTTCATCGCTTTGCGCCTCGCAGCCGGTCAATAAAACAGTGATCGCTACAGCCAGGCCCAGTAAACGGCCAGACCCTCTGAACGGTTTTGCAGTCAGACTTTCCATGGTTTCTCGCTCCGCTATCGGGTTCACCTTGTGGGCGTTCCCGTTTTTGCCAAGTAATCGGTTGGATCGCTTGTTAAGTCGCTTGGGGTAAAACGAATTCGACACGAAGCTTATTTCCTCAAGTTAACTTGAGGTCAATAACCTTGAATCGAGATGCTGGCTATGGGCGACATAGCGCCGGTTAATCGGATCGGGTAATGTTTACCCAACGGGAGCACAACAATATCCAGTGGAAGGCATAAAGCGGTATCGGGTTACTGCGGGAAGCTTGCCCGATTCTGCCGGCATGGTTTATGCCGGAGAGGCCGGGTTGCCAATTTCTGCGTGGTCATTGCCTGATCCTGCAGAAAATGCCTGAGAACCCGTACAGTTCAGGTTATGAAGGATTATACTGCCGCCAAAGGGAGACCCACCGATGACTGCCAACGTTCCTGAGATTTCCGGAAATCTCACGCTCAATCTGCAGCAACAGCTCGCCCGTGTCGCCAGTCAATGGACGACACACCAGGGCATTCAGGGTTCAGCCATTGATGGCTTGGAATTGATACGCTGCAACGAACCGTCCAGCTGCGGTTCCAGTGTCTATGAACCTTCATTGTGTTTCGTGATTCAGGGCACCAAGACCATCCAATTGGGTGACCGCGAGATCACCTACCAGCCCCTGTCCTATCTGGCCAGTTCAGTCCACCTGCCTGTACTGGGGCGAATTGTTGATGCCTCGGAGGAACACCCCTATCTGGCGGTAAAGCTCAAGGTAGACCCTCAGGAAGTGGCGGAGCTGGTGCTCGAACTGGGTGACAAGGCACCCCCGCTGCACCCGACCGAATCCTGCCCGGAGGTGCAATGCGGCCTGTGTATGTCGTCGATGGATGAACGGATGCAGAGCGCGCTCTACCGGCTGCTCAGCCTGCTGGATTCGCCCGGTGATATTCCTATTCTGGCACCCCTGGCTCGGCGGGAAATCATTTATCGCGCTCTGATTGGCGAGATGGGGTCACGGATGCGTAAGTTTGCGGCCGCTGATTCCCAGGCACACCGCATTTCCACGGTTATCTCGACGTTGAAGGATCATTACGCCGAACCGCTACGAATCAGTGAACTGGCGGAAGCGGCCAATATGAGCGAATCCACCCTGTACCATAGTTTCAAGCAGGTGACCCGGATGTCGCCACTGCAGTTCCAGAAGAAGCTGCGTCTGCATGAGGCCCGGCGCCTGATGCTGACCGAGGGGCTTGAGGCTGCCACCGCCAGCTATCGGGTGGGTTACGAAAGCCCTTCGCATTTCAGCCGCGAGTACAGCCGCCTGTTCGGTGCACCGCCCAGGGCCGACGTTACGCTTCTGCGTGGCGAACACCGGACCGCAGAGCCAGTTTGACCCCTCACACTCAGGCGTAGAACAGCAGTGGCACAAACGCTACCAGTACCAGTGAAATGCCCATGGCAATCAGTGGCATGATGATACGCTCGTGGCGCTGGTAGAAGGTGCCCTCTTCCTGCTGTGCTGCCAGCACTTCCGCTTCCCCGACAACCTGCCTCGTCAACAGGTGGTTTAGCGCCACCGGCGGGCTCAGGTAACCCAGCTCGAAGGCGACCAGGGTCACCATCCAGAAGTGAATCGGGTGTATGCCACTGCTGTAGGCGATGGTGGCCACGGTGGCGGTCACCAGGATAACGGCGCCGAAGGCGTCCATGATCATGCCCAACACCACCAGGATCAGCACCATCAGCAGCATGGCAGACCAGGCACTGTCGAATGCCTGGGGGAAGGTTCCCATAATATGGGAGCGTTCGATCACCCCGCCGATACTGACCGACAAACCCAGCAGCAGCAACAGCGCGCCGATTTCCGCCGTGGTGTCGTTGGTGGCCGAGCGCAAGCTGCGTTCCAGGCCCTGGTGATTGATCTCGCCACTGGCCCGGCCTTTGCGGTTTTTCAGGCTGACATGTTCGTACAGCAGGATGGCCAGCATGATCACCGGTAACAGCCGAGGGGCAGAGAATTCATCCATCTGCACATCCAGTGCAAAACGGTACAGCAGTACCACCGCAGCGATGACCAGCGCATAAGGGATCAGATGCTTCAACGCTGACATCATGGGTGGAAAGGCCGTGGAGGCCGGAGCCAGATTGAACTTGCTCTGACGGTTCACCGTGAGGGCCACCACCGTGAACATGGTCGCGGTGAGCACGAACACCCATATACCCCAACCAAACAACTCGTCGGTGGTGACTTCCCGGTTCAGGTAGGCAATGACCACCACCAGCAGGCAGGGCCTCAGGACCACACCCATGGACCCGGACATGGCGGTTGCCGCCAGGGCCAGATGACGGCGGGCGCCGGCAGCGCGTAGTTCGCTGTAAATAACCGCGCCGGCCGCAATGACAAAGATCCCCGACGCGCCAGTGTAGGCAGTGGGCACCGCAGCCACCAACACCGCTACAACAGCAAGCATTTCAGGTGGCATGCGCCAGGGCCGGAAGACATTGAACACCAGGGTGGCCAGGCGCGTCTGCTTCAGCATCATGCCTACCCACACGTAAAGCCCGACGTTCAGGAACATGTCGGAGAGCTCCATCATTTTGCCCAGATAGATACCGATACCGGAGGCGTGACCAATCAGCGCAAAGTAAGTCCCCGAGATAAGGCACATGACGGTATAGAGAGGCACCGCCAGGAAGGCCTTGTTCAGATCGCCGCCTTCCCTCAGGTCATCCGGCACCCTGACGAGCCGATACAGGCTGGTGAGCGTCAATGCGGCAAAACCGGTAATCCACAGGTTATGGAGCAACAGCTCATCGGACGACATGGTGGTGTCGGCGCCAAAACTAGACTGGCGGAAGATCACGCTGGACCCCAGGAGCATGGCATTGGCGACGGTCTGCAGCGTGTGGGAAACCATGTAGTCCAGGCGGGTTTCCATGGCCCGCATGGCAATGTGGTGGCGAGTCAGGGTGGCGGTCACCGCGCACAGCATTACCAGGATCACCAGTATGTAGCGCTGGGACTCCAGGCCGAAGGCAATCAGGTCGGCCACAAACAGCTCCACTGCCCGGTAGGCTTTTACGCCGGGAGTAAGCTTGTCTTTGAGGTTCTCGTAACTCTGGTAGCTCTGGCGGCAATCCGCCACCGAACGTTCAATGGCCAGGCGAACTTCATCCGGGTCCTTTTCCGACTCTCCCAGCAGGGCCGCCATGGGATTGTCGGAGCCCTCTTTCGCCAACTCTTCCTGAACGGCGGCGTCGATGTCCACGTTCGGGTCACAGGTGGGTTGTACCGGGTCGACTCTCAGCTTGTAGTAGCCGCTCCACAATTGCTCGCCGCCACGCAGCATCTGATTGTGGATGTCGCTACTGGTGGAGAACAGCACCACCGACAGCAAAAGCAGACAGGCCGGCAGAGAGGACAACCACTCCAACCCATTACGTCGAAAACCACCCTGGGACATAACAGCTCACTCTGGGAACATTGATTTACAGCAGATCGTCCAGATCCATGGTTTCGACCGCTTCCTTCTCGTCGTCCCAGAAGGTACCCAGTTGCCCCATGGGCGTCCGGTGCCCGGTATTTTCCATCCACAGCCGATCGGAGATCGCCACAATCATGTCCGTGGCCATCGCATCGACAAAGACCCACTCCTCGTTCGCTGGTGTTTCCTCGATGGCCTGAGCGTGGCTACGGATCACATCGCGAAGGCGTTCTTCGTCACCTTTGTTCTGGGCCGCGATGGCGTGGAACACGTGGCTGATCCTGACACCGGCTTCCTCGCCCTGCGCGTCGGCAATTTCCAGCCGCTCAAAAGGATCCTCGCCCTCTGGCAGTGCTCCAGGAATCATTGCCCAGACCGTCGCACGCAGTGCCATGGGAGCCCCCCACCATTTGTCGTTTTCCAGACAACGGGTCGCGCGAGAAACCGTGGAGCCGATGTTCTTGGGGACGCCAATGGACGAGGTGGACTGAATTTCAGCGTTCAGGGCCTGCAAGCCCGACAACAAGCCCGCCATGTAGATGAACTCGCCCAGGTCGTCATCGAAATCAGGGCACTCACCTGCATCGGGTTTGCCATAGAAGGCGTTATGGTGCTTCCAGCCCCGGTGATAGCGTTTGGCGGCCAGGGAAAGCGCGCGCTTCTGGCGAATCATGGCGTCTTCCGCTTCTTCCGCGTCCATCGCACGCAGGGCGGCCAGACCATCCAGTTCGTGTTCCCGTGCCTGCTCCTCTGCACACCCGCCAGCCGAGAGGTACAGCATCACCGCCAGTTGGTCAGGTTCACTGGTAACCCGGCCAAAAGACATCAGCAGGGGCGCGGTGGCCTCACTCATGGCGCACCCCATGGCGAGGTCGTCACTTTCCAGTAGATAGGGCACGGTGTGATTGCGGGAAAAGCCCTGCATCACGTCGCCGGTGGTTTTATAGATCATGTTGTTGACGACACCACAACCACTCAAAACCACACTGGCAAGCACAGCGGCCATTGCACTACGGAAACGTGTATTGCCCCGATGAGCCTGACTGACAGGTTTCTGAATACTCGTCATAACGTTGTACCTTCTACTCTTCTGCGTTTTTGTTGTTCGGAGCGTTGGTTCAGAACCGGAGTGTCACCAGGCCAGGGCCGCACTCACAATCTGTTACGGTTTGTAACCGAATCGGCATTATCGCCGACAACTCCCTGTTTTTATGAGACACATCCCGCAAATGGAAACGGCGCTTCAAATGCATTTCAATTGCCGGTTTGCACATTGGCCCGCAAACCGCTATAGCTTTGATCAGCCGACGGCGTCGCATCCGTCGGCCAGTGACCAAAAACGACAAAAAGGAGTACCTGATGCGCAAACCTGAACTTGCCGCCGCCGTTGCGGATAAAACCGGACTGTCCCGGGACAAAGCCAGCGAAGTCATTACCGCTGTTACTGACCAGATTTCCGCCGCCGCGGCCCGTGGCGAAGACACCACTCTGATTGGCTTCGGCACCTTCAACATCCGCAGCCGTGAGGCTCGGGATGGCCGTAACCCTCAAACGGGTGCAACCATCAAGATACCCGCCAGCAAAACTGTCGGCTTCAAGGCAGGTAAGGCACTGAAAGACTCCATCCGTTAAAGCGATAACCGGGGCCCGCCCGGGCCCCTTTCATTGTCGGCTCAGGAGGCGCACTCGGAACGGGCACCGTCCACCCGGCAGCGAATCGCCTTCATCAGACTGATCGCACGCTCGTCGTAGACACCATCTTCCAGCAACGACAACCGCACCTTGCGCAGCATCTTGTCGTATTCGGCAACGTCTTCCTGTGGCGGATGCATCCAGATGTCGTCGGGGATACCGGCTTCGGCTTCGGCAATGATTTCATAGGCCTCGTCAATACGCTTGATGGCCTGGTCACGCACCATCTGGCCGGCGTCGTCCGGGAAGCGGTCTCGGTGGATGATCACCTGGAAGTTCATATAGGCCAGGGCGTACTTGAATACGCCACCGTTCGGGTTCACGCCCTTGTAGAGTTCCAGGGGCGAATAAGCAACCGCCGGAGCGTAGGCCAGGTCAACACTGCCGTTGTTGAATTTGCCAGCAAAGTTGGCGGAGTTGGAGCCCACTACAGATGCCCCTACGTGGCGCACCATGCGCACGGACGCGGTATCGAAATCCAGCGTGGCAATGCGCTTGCCCTGAAGTTTTTCCACTGAATCAATGGCCCGATCCCGGGTGTGGAGATACACCGCGCCACCGGGGAATACGCCAGCCACTTCGTAGTCACCGTCAATCAGGAACGGGCGTGCCTTTTCCTGGCTGAGGGTGTTGTACAGCAGCCGCATTTCCTCTTCACCGGGCACAGCGCCCATGGCTTCCAGGGTACCGGTAAACTTGTTGAATTCGCGGGCACGGGTACCGGTGAGCAAAACCGCATCGCACTGCCCGGCCTTGAAGTCCTCGGCCGCGACTTTCTCGTCGGTATAAGCACGCAGGTCCAGCTTGATACCTTCCTTAAGGGCTACCGGCTGGAAGGTTTTGGTAATGGCAAACAGGGGACCGTTGGCACCGACCGGATCAAACACACAGAAGCTTCGCTCCATGATGTCTGATTCCGCCTGGACGAACGGCGACAACGCAAGAGTGGCACACAGGGCTGCCACCGCAGTGGCCTTTCGCGGGAGGTTGACTGATTTCACGGGGATGACTCCTGAATTATTATTGTTGGGCGACGGCACATCCACATGTGCACAGGTCACCGCATTCCTTCGCCGAGACTATGCCGGCGATGGTAAGAATACGTTGGCACAGGTGCCTGTCTTCAAGGGCTCTGGGGCAAAAAGGTAAGGAACTGTGACGGGCTCGACAGAGGTTACGCAACCTCTGCCACACTTTGCCAATATGAAGCGATATGAAGGCGGGAGCTACAGGTCAGATTGAGGCCACGCCTGCCGCCCATCGCACAGAGTCAGGCGAACAACGCCCGGGAGGGCCTTTCCTGGCAGCGGCACATGACGCCCAACAGAGCTGAGGCTGCTGTCGTTGGGAACCCAGGTGGCATCGGGGTCAAACACACACAGGTCTGCAACCGCACCCTGCCGGAGCTCGGCAGAACGGCCAATCACTTCAGCCGGGCCACCAGTCAGCGAGCGGATCAGGCTAGCCATGTCCAGCTCGCCACGTTCGACCAGCAACAACCCCATAGACAGCGTGCTTTCGATGGTGGACAGGCCCGGTTCCGTCGCCGCCAAAGGCGCCTGTTTGGCAGCGGAATCGTGGGGCTGGTGCTGGCTGGTGATGGCGTCGATCACGCCATCCCGCACACCGCCGAGCAACGCCTGGCGGTCTTTTTCAGAGCGCAGTGGCGGTCGCACGTGATAGCGGCTGTCGAATCCTGACAGGGCGTCCTCGGTGAACATCAACTGGTGCATGGCCACATCGGCGGTCACTGCAATGCCACGTTTGCGGGCATCGGCCAGCATTTCCACGCTGCGGGCACAGGAAAGCTGGCCAAGGTGCAGTCGAACCCCGGTTTCCTCCGCCAACAACAGCATTTCCATGATCGCGGCGGTTTCCGCCACCTCCGGGATACCCAGCAGGCCCAACCGCGAAGCCACCAGGCCGTCGTGGGCGTAGCCGTCCGCTGCCAGCGCCTGGTTCTCGGGGCTGAACATCACCGTCAGGCCAAATGTCCGGGCATAGGCCATACAACGGCGCAACACTCTGGCATTTTTCACCGGGCGGGCTCCATTGCCCAGTGCGATACAGCCAGCACCGGCCAGGCCGGCCATGTCACTGAGCAGTTCGCCTTCCAGGCCACGGGTTATTGCGCCAACCGGCAATACCCGCACCGAAGAGCGCTTCGCGGCCACGTCCAGGATCAGGTTGGTCACCGCGCCGGAGTCATTGACCGGCGAGGTGTCCGGTGAGGCACACAGGGTTGTGAAGCCGCCATGAGCGGCGGCGAGGCTTTCCGAGGCAATATTGCCTTTCTGGCCGTTGCCCGGCTCACGCAGGTTGCAGCACAGATCCACAAATCCGGGTGTCAGGAGGCAGCCTGTGGCGTCGAAATCGTGGTCGGCGGGTTCCTTTTCGGCCGCTTCACCCAGGGCGGCGATTCGCCCGTCACGGACCAGAACGGTGGTTTCAGCGTTGGTGTCGGCTAGGCGGCCACCGATAATCTTAAGGCTGCTCATCCCCGGGCCCTCCCCGCCAGTTTGCGACTGCGCTCGGCCATCTGACCTCCCATGGCCATGGACATCACCGCCATACGAATGGCGATACCGTTAGTGACCTGATTGAGGATCACGGATTGTGGCCCGTCGGCGACTGCGGACTCGATTTCCACACCCCGGTTGATCGGCCCCGGGTGCATGACGATGCATTCAGGATGGGCCAGCGCCAACTTCTCCTGATTCAGGCCGTAGAGCCGGTAAAACTCGCGTTCGCTGGGCAGCAGTGCACCCTCCATGCGCTCTTTCTGAAGGCGCAGCATGATCACCACGTCCAGATCCTTCATACCCCGGGTCATGTCATATTCCACAGTGCACCCCAGGCTCTCAACGTCCCTTGGTAGCAGGGTGGCGGGCGCAATAACGCGCACTTCAGCAGCGCCCAGTTCATTCAGGGCACGAATCTGGGAACGGGCCACCCTCGAGTGCAGCACATCACCGACAATCGCCACTTTCAGGCCTTCAAATCCGCCCTTGTGCTGGCGAATGGTGAGCATGTCCAGCATGGCCTGGGTTGGGTGGGCGTGGCGGCCGTCGCCGGCATTAATAATGGCAACTCCAGGGGTAACGCTCTCGGCGATAAAATGGGGGGCACCACTCTGGGAATGGCGCACCACGAACATATCGCTGGCCATGGCTTCCAGGTTCAGCAGTGTGTCCGACAAGGATTCGCCCTTGGACGTTGCGGACGTGTTGATGTCCAGATTGAGCACGTCGGCTGACAGCCGTTTGGCAGCCAGTTCGAAGGTGCTGCGGGTGCGGGTACTGGATTCGAAGAACAGGTTGACCACGGTGCGACCCCGCAGCAGTGGCACCTTCTTGATGCTGCGCTCCCCCACTTCGATAAACGAATCCGCGGTATCCAGGATTTCCGTCAGCAGCGCGCGGTTCAGACCGTCGAGGGTCAGGAAATGGCGTAACTGGCCGTCCGCGGTCAGCTGCAGGGAGGTTTGTGAGGGATCGGTTGCCGTCATGGGTCGCCTGTTGATGTTATGCGTTCGCTGATTAGTGGCCTGTTTCCTGGAGTTCTATGTGCAGTGGGTCCGGCCCGCGCAGTTTGACACGCTGATGCGACTGCAGGGCAAGCACCCGTCCGGTTACATCTGGCTGAACGGGCAGCTCCCGAGCGCCCAGATCCACCAACGTGGCGAGGATGATACTCGCCGGCCGGCCATAATCGAAGATTTCATTCATGGCCGCGCGAATGGTACGGCCGCTCATGATCACGTCATCGATCAGGATAATGTCTCGGTCTTCGGTGCTGAACGGCAGGCTGGAGGGCTTCACTTTCGGGTTCAGCCCTATGCGGCTGAAGTCGTCACGGTAGAAGGAAATATCCAGTTCCCCCCAGGGTTCCTGGAGACCCAGGCGTTTACTCATGACATCCGCCAGCCAGACACCACCGGTACGAATGCCAATGAGCGCCGGGGAGGTTACGCCCCGCTCTTCCAGTTTCTTGCGCAGGCCAGCTTCCAGGTCATCCAGCAGCCGGTCGATTTCAAGCAATGCAGTCATTTAAATCCCCATAGTCAGCAGCCCGGGCCCGGTCAGGACGAACGAGACTCCTGCTGGTGAAACCAGGTTTCCAGAATCAGAACGGCGGCGCGGTCATCGACGCCATCGCGACCGAAATCACGGCTGCCACCGGACGCCATTACATCGCCCTTGGCCTCAAAACTGGTGAGACGTTCGTCCACCATCTCAACCTCGACGTGAAAGCGACCATGCAGGCGTTTGCCAAATTTCCGCGCCCGTGCACACATGTCATTTTCAGTGTCATCCATGTTCAGGGGCAGGCCGACCAGCACCCGGTCCGGCTGCCATTCTTTCAACAGCCGACCAATCTGTTCCCAGTCGGGAACCCCATCACGGGCCGGCAGCATGGTCAGAGGCTTGCCAGTCCCCAGAATTTCCTGACCACTGGCCACACCGATCCGGCGGGTACCAAAATCAAACGCCATTACACGCCGGTTGCCAGCCTCAGGCATGGCCCACAAACTCACTGAGCTGGTTGAGATCAATGCCAATAAGCTTGAGCACGGCCTGATACCGGTCTTCCCAGGGTGTCCTGAACAGGATATCGGCGGTGGCGGGGCAGGTCAGCCAGGCGTTGCTGGAGAGCTCTTCTTCCAGCTGTCCCTCACTCCAGCCGGCATAGCCCAGGCACACGAGGTAATTCTTCGGCCCCCTGCCTGCACCAATGTCAGACAGCACGTCACGGGAGGTGGTCAGCAAGACGTCGTCAGCCACCTGCGCAGTGTTCTGCCAGCCTGCGTCCGGGGAATGCAGCACAAACCCGCGCTCGGGCTGAACCGGGCCGCCTCCGTATACTGGCACGTCGAGCTCGCCACCCTCCATGTCCAGCTGCTCCAGAATTTCCCCCAGGTGGATGTCCAGAGGGTGGTTCACCGTCAGCCCCAGGGCGCCTTCATCCGAATGCTCGCACAGATAGATCACTGCACCGTGGAAACGTGGATCCTGCAAATAAGGAGACGCCACCAGAAACTGGTGCCGCAGACTGTGTGGAGAGTGTTTTGATGCTGTCATCCCGATGTCAGCCCCCGCCGTTCGAATACCCAGGTGCGGATAATTTCCAGTTCATCGACATTCTCTCGCATCTCATCCGGGAAAGGCGCGAAAGGTGCTGCCATTCTCACGATGCGTATTGCCGCATCATCAAGCACACTACTGCCAGATGATTCGAGTATAGCCAGTTCCTTTATTGTGCCATCCTCCCTCATGGAAACCAGCATCCGCAGAGTGCCATAGATTCCGGCTCGCCTGGCCTCGGTAGGATAGTTGATATTGCCGACACGGGTTACCTTGCTGACCCAGTTCTGAACGTACCAGGCGTTGGTCGATTTCAACGTCGAGGCCGCGGTTACCCGCATGACCCGGGGTTTCTTGGCGTAGGCCCTGCGCTGCTGATCAAACCGCGCCTCCAGACTGGCAATTTCCAGGCTGCGCTCCATCAGGCTTTTCTTTTCCTTCACTGGTAGCGGCTCTTCCGATGTTGGTTCCGCTGCCGAGGGCTCTGATACCTGGCGTTCATTCTGAGCCTGTGTCTGCACCACCGGCTGTTCCTGTTCTTGCCTGGGCTCAACACGAGACGGAGGTTCCGGCTGAACCTCAGCGAACTCCGGCTGGCTGACGTCGGAAGGCTGCGGCGTGGTCATTTCCACCGGCTCATCCTCGGTACCACTGCCTTTCTGGCTGGTCTGGGCCAGGAAATCAGCCTCCTCCGGATCGGTTTCGTCGTCAAACTGGGAAAGTGTGATTTCCATGGTCTGAGCCGAGGAGCGCGGAGACTCGGGCGCAAAGGTAATACCCAGCACCACGATGGCGTGGAGCGCCAGCGCCATGAAGAGCGTGAACGAAAACCGATCAAAATCGCTGACCTGTACTGCCATTCCTGCTATTTACCCTCGGTTAGACCTGGCTGGAGGTCATTATTTCAGACGGCGCTCGATGGCATCCAGCAACTGGCTGGAAATATCGATGTCGTAGGCGGCATCCAGTTCCCGAATACAGGTGGGACTGGTGACATTGATTTCAGTGAGGTAGTCACCGATGACGTCGATGCCGACAAAAATGAGCCCTTTTTCCTTGAGCACTGGCGCCACGCGGTCACAGATCTCCCGATCGCGTACCGTGAGTTCACGACCCTCTCCTCGCCCGCCAGCGGCCAGGTTTCCACGATTTTCACCCTGCGAGGGGATACGCGCAAGCGCGTAGGGAATCGGCTCGCCGTCGATCAGCAGGATGCGTTTATCGCCCTGCTTGATCTCGGGTATGTATTTCTGCGCCATGGCCTGGTGGGCGCCATAGTTGGTCAGGGTTTCAATAATCACCCCAAGGTTGTCATCGTTTTCCTTGACCCGGAAGATGGAGCGCCCGCCCATACCGTCCACCGGTTTCATGATGACATCACCATGCTCGGCGTAGAATTCCTTGAGTCGCTCAGCCGAGCGGGTAACGATCAACGGCGGCGTGCAGTCCTCAAACTGGGCGGCGAACAGCTTTTCGTTACAATCCCGCAGCGTGGAAGCCGGATTGACCACCAGGGCGCCCTGCTGCTCGGCAATTTCCAGAATGAACGTGGCCATCAGGAACTCCCGGTCCACCGGTGGGTCCTGACGCATCAGGATGACGTCAAGATCACCAAGCGCCCGGTCCTGGGCGCCACCGAAACCGAACCAGTCTTGTGGGTCCAGGTGTACGGTCAGGTCACGGGTTCGCGCCCTCGCCTGTCCGCCCTTGAGGTACAGGTCCGGTAGCTCCATGTACTCGATTTCCCAGCCCCGCTTCTGCGCCGCCAGCAACATGGCCAGAGAGCTGTCTTTCTTGAAATGGATCTTTTCGATGGGGTCCATCACGATGCCGAGTCGGACTGTCATATTGCCTCGCCAGGTAAAAGGTTGAAAACACGAACCGGTCTGCAGAGCGATCCTGGGAATAAGTGCTATGCTGTGGACACAGATGGTATTGTACCCGAGCCGCGAATGCATCCGGAGAAATCCCGTATCAATTACGTGACTTTCCGGGCAGAAGTACATTTGGTCACAAAGTTATACTTTTTATCCGGCCGCCAATACTCTATAAATGAGCGGGATTTATAGAACATCGTTAATGTTTGTGTTAAAAACCCCGGTTGAAAATAACGACAGTCGCTGAGCGCAAGGCAGTTGGACAATGGATGACAACTTCGAGAATCTGAAGATTATGGTGATCGACGACAGCAAGACCATTCGTCGCACCGCCGAAACCCTTCTTAAGAAAGTCGGTTGCGAAGTCATTACCGCAACGGATGGCTTTGACGCTCTGGCGAAAATCGCCGATTCCCAACCCAATATCATTTTCGTCGATATCATGATGCCCCGGTTGGACGGCTACCAGACCTGCGCACTGATCAAGAACAACTCCTCTTTCAAAAAGACGCCGGTCATCATGCTCTCCAGTAAAGACGGACTGTTCGACAAGGCCAAAGGCCGGATTGTCGGTTCAGACCAGTATCTGACCAAACCGTTCAGCAAGGACGAGCTTCTAAACACGATTCGCCAGTATGTTCCCCAGGCGGAACAATAAAACTGCTGCAGCAAAGAACTATTGAGGACACCATGGCCCGCATTCTGATTGTTGATGATTCCCCGACCGAGGTTAAGAAAATCTCGACCATTCTGGAAAAGCACAAGCACGAAGTGCTGACCGCTGACAACGGCGCCGACGGCGTTGCCAAGGCACGCGCTGAAACACCAGATCTGGTCCTGATGGACGTCGTCATGCCCGGCCTGAACGGCTTCCAGGCAACTCGTCAATTGACCCGCGCCCCGGAAACCGCTTCCATTCCGGTGGTGATTGTCACCACCAAGGATCAGGAAACAGACCGCGTATGGGGAACACGCCAGGGTGCAAAGGGTTACCTCGTCAAACCTGTCGTTGAAGACGACCTGATCAAAACAATCAATAGCCTGATTGCCTGATCCCCAACCGTGGAGTAAGCATGTCCGCCCAGGCCGCCCCTTTTGCCGTTCTGACGGATATCGCCCGACGCAGCCGTGCCATGGCTGCCGGTCTGCCGGAACAACAGGAAGCCGTTGAACTCTGGAACGGAATCGGATTTGTTCTGGCGGGTGAGCGTTACGTAGCGCCCATGGGTGAAGTCACTGAAATTCTCCATGTCCCCCGCTATACCCACATACCGGGGGTTCATCCGTTTATGATGGGCGCTGCCAACGTGCGTGGCCGCCTCCTGCCACTGGTCGACCTTGCCGGCTTTTTTGAAGTTCCCCGTTCTTCTCGCAGCACCCGCGAACGCAGGGTGCTGGTTGTCGAACAGGGGGACGTATTCAGTGGCCTGGTGGTCGACAGCGTCTCAGGCATGCAGTATTTCGCAGTGGACAGCTTCGTGGCATCGCCACAGGATGTGCCTGCAAGCGTTCAGCCGTTTGTGAATGGCGGCTACGAGCGTAACGAGGAAGTCTGGAAAGTGTTTTCCGCCGCCGAGCTTCTCGGTGACGAACGCTTCCTGGATGTAGCGCAATGGTAAGGGTGGTGACATTGGCAGGAACATCTTCCCGCCTGCCCAACGCCCGCAGAAACAAACTTGCCACTATTACGAAGAGGCCGGGAGCCAGAAAATGAAAAATAGAGCCGGAAGACTCAGTATGGGACAGGGAGGCAACAAACTGGTTGCCGGCCTGATTGCCGCGCTGATCGCATTGACCGTCCTGCTCGTTGCGGTGCTGTTCATTATCAATCGGGACAGCCAGAACGATCAGGAATACATCGCTCACTCAGCCGAACTGAGGGTGCTGTCTCAGGAAATCGCGAAAAACGCGACGGAAGCCGCCGGTGGTACCGCGTCAGCTTTCGACGCACTGCGACGTTCCCGTGACGAGTTCGAACGGTTGTGGGGCTATGTAGTTGACGGTAATCCGGAAACCGGCCTGCCCCCAAGCGAGGTTGCACAGGACAGCAACGTGCAGGCGACCTGGGAATCGGTTCGTGACAACGCCGACAGCATCCTGTCCACCCAGGACGCGGTACTCGGCCTCCACGAAGTGGCACGGACCCTGAACGAAACCATTCCGCAGTTGCAGGTGGAATACGACGACATCGTTCAGATCCTGCTGGATAACAACGCACCCGCTGAACAGATCGCACTGGCACAGCGCCAGTCCCTGCTGGCGGAACGGATTGTGCGCTCGGTTAACAACGTACTTTCCGGTGACGAAGACGCGGTTATCGCCGCTGACCGGTTTGGCCGCGACGCCAGCCTGTTTGGCCGGGTTCTAGACGGCCAGGTCAATGGCAACCCGGCCATGGGCATCTCCCAGGTAAACGATGAAGATGCCATCTACGGCCTGGAAGCCGTTGGCGAACTGTTTGAATTCGTTTCCCAGAACGTAGACGCCATCCTTGAAGCCTCTCCCGACCTCTTCAAGGTGCGTACTGCGGCCAGCGACATCTTCCAGAACTCACAGGTTCTGCTGGACGAACTGTCGGTTCTGTCCGAGAAATTCACCGGCCAGGCCGGATCCCGTTTCGTCAGCCCCACGCTAGCATTCATCATCCTGGCCGCGATGGTCGGTATCGTTGTGATGATCGGTGTGGTGCTCTACCGCGAAGCCCAGGAGCGTCTGGCAACGACCCAGGAACAGAACGAGCAGAACCAGAACGCGATCCTGCGACTGCTGGACGAACTGGCTGACCTGGCGGACGGTGACTTGACCACGGAGGCCACGGTTACCGAGGACTTTACCGGCGCCATCGCCGACTCCATCAACTACGCGATCGACCAGATGCGTGGACTGGTACAGGCGATCCGTGGTACTGCGGTACGGGTAGCGTCAGCCGCCCAGGAAACCCAGGCCACAGCAATGCACCTGGCGGATGCTTCCGAGCACCAGGCCCAGGAAATTGCCGGCGCCTCTGCCGCTGTGAACGAGATGGCCGTGTCCATCGACCAGGTATCTTCCAACGCGGCTGAATCCTCCGCGGTTGCGGAACGGTCGGTTGCGATCGCGAAGAAAGGCGCGGAAGTGGTACAGAACACCATCCGCGGCATGGACAACATCCGTGAGCAGATCCAGGAAACCTCCAAACGGATCAAGCGTCTGGGTGAATCTTCCCAAGAAATCGGTGACATCGTATCCCTGATCAACGACATCGCCGACCAAACCAACATCCTGTCCCTGAACGCCGCGATCCAGGCCTCCATGGCCGGTGACGCAGGCCGAGGCTTCGCGGTGGTTGCGGACGAAGTTCAGCGACTGGCGGAACGTTCCTCTGCAGCAACCAAGCAGATTGAGGCACTGGTTAAGACGATCCAGTCAGACACCAACGAAGCCGTTATCTCCATGGAACACACCACCGCCGAGGTGGTCCGTGGTGCACGTCTGGCACAGGACGCGGGTATTGCGCTCGAGGAAATCGAGAACGTATCCATGTCCCTGGCGGAATTGATCCAGAACATTTCCAACGCCGCCCGTCAGCAGTCGTCCTCTGCGGCGCACATTTCCAACACCATGAACGTCATCCAGGAAATCACCTCGCAGACGTCCTCCGGTACCAACGCGACCGCGAAGTCTATCGGTAACCTGGCAGAAATGGCGTCTGAACTGCGGTCCTCTGTTGCGGGCTTCACACTGCCCGAAGAAGAGTCGGCCGATCAGGAAGAAGAGGAAGACAGCGACGTACCGGTGGTGAGCTGACAACCGCTCCGAGGCTGCTGACAGTTTATGGCTGAAACACGCAACCATCTGTCACCTGCCGAAGGCATCTGGTCACTGCGCCGACTTCCCGATATGGACGAGGCGCAGTTCAACCAGTGGCAGACGCTGCTTGAACATCGTACCGGCATTACCCTGTCTTCCGGGCGCAAATCGTTTCTCGAGACCAACCTCGGGATTCGCATGCGGGAGATTGGTTGCAGTAGTTATCAGGCCTATTACGAGAAGATCGTATCCGGCCCGGACGCTGTCGTTGAATGGTCCACCCTGGTGGATCGTCTGACGGTTCAGGAAACCCGGTTCTTCCGGGATCCGGATGCCTTCCGGCTGGTGTCTGACTATGTGCTTACCCGGCCCCGGGAGACGCTGAAACGGCGCCCTCTGGAGGCCTGGAGTGTGGGATGTTCCACCGGCGAGGAACCCTACACGCTGGCCATGCTGCTGAATGAGAGTATGGAGGGGTTGTCGCTACAACCATTGTTTGGCGTTACCGGCTCCGATATCAGTAAACCGGCCATCGACAAGGCCCAGTCCGGCCTGTTCAGTGCCCGCAAGCTGATGGGAATGGATGACGCCATGAAAGCCCGGTATTTCCGGCCGGCGGAACGGAACAACGTCGAGATTATAGAAAGCATCCGGGAGCGGGTGTGTTTCACCAGACTGAATGTGCTGGATCTGAAACACGCTCCGATGCATGGAATGAATATTATCTTCTGCCAGAACCTGCTGATTTATTTCCGGCGCTGGCGCCGGCGGGAAATCGTGAAAAGGCTTGCAGAGCGGCTGGCGCCCGGGGGGTTGCTGGTCCTGGGCCAGGGAGAGTTGACCGACTGGCAGCCCCCTGGCTTACAGAGGGTACCCTCGGAACATGTGCTGGCGTGGATCAAACGCCAGACTGACGAAGAATAACCGGAGTGGTTATGGGCAATCACCATGACAGCATCGCCCTGGACTGGGTTCGGGGCGAAATACAGGACACGTTGACCCAGGGTCAGCACGCACTGGAAGCGTATGTCGAGAATCGTGACGACACCGCGCGCCTGCGCTTCTGCCTGAACTATCTCCACCAGGTTCACGGTACCCTGCAGATGGTCGAGCTTTACGGCGCGGCCCTGCTGACCGAGGAAATGGAGAAACTGACCCAGGCGGTCCTGAACGAAACCGTCGCCAGTGTGGACGATGCCGTCGATGTGCTGATGCAGGCCATCCTGCAACTGCCCCAGTATCTGGAGCACCTGGCCAGTAGCAAAGACGATTTCCCGATGGTGCTACTACCATTGCTGAACGATCTCCGTGCTGCACGGGGTGAGTCCCTGCTGTCCGATACATCGCTGTTCAAGCCAGACCTGTCGCCCTCAAGGGCAACGGCTGCCGCCAATGTGTCCCAGCGCCTTCAGGATCCGAAGGTACTTGGACATATCCGCAAATTGCGCCAGATGTATCAGTTCGCCCTCGCTGGCGTGATTCGCGAGGCCGACCTGGACGCCCATTTCGATTACATGCAGAAGGTGATCCAGCGGCTGATCCGCCTGTGCCAGAAAACGCCTCGGGGCGAACTCTGGAAAGCAGCCGGAGCATTCGTGGAAACGCTCCAGCAGCATGCGAACCCGGTCAATACAGCCGTGAAGTCCCTGTTGCGCGAGCTGGACGCCGAAATTCGCCGTCTTACAGACGAGCACATTGATATCCTGCAGCAGGCGGTTCCAGAAGCTCTCCTGAAACATCTGCTCTACTACGTTGCTCGTGCTCGCGATCTCGATACACCACTCGTGAGGGAACTGCGCGACAGCTACCGGCTCGATCACGCACTGCCTTCCGACGATGATGTGGACGCCGCCAAGAACCGGGTTTCGGGCCCAGGGCGTGACGCCATCCACTCGGTGGTCAGCGCCCTCAACGAAGAATTGGCCAAACTCAAAGACCAGCTCGATCTGTTTGTGCGCTCCGAGCTACGCCAGAACGATGAACTGGAAGAACTGCTTCCGGGCCTGCGCCAGGTCGCCAATACCCTGGCGGTGCTGGGCCTGGGCATACCCCGCAAGGTCATTACCGAACAGATCGAACTGGTGGAGAAGCTGGCCAACCAGTCTGACTCGGTGGATGACGGCACCCTGATGGATATTGCCGGCGCTCTGCTCTACGTCGAAGCCAGTCTGGCTGGCCTGGACAGTGACCGACAGTCGGAATCGGATGCCATCGGCGACGACACCCAAACCATCAACCTTGGCTCCCGCGAACTGGGTGAAGCCAGCAGCGCTTTGCTGCGGGAGTCCCGCAATACGCTGGAGCAGGTAAAAACGGCCATCGTCAATTTCATCGCTTCCCAATGGGAAACCGGTGAAATCGAACACGTCCCCGGCCTCCTGCACAGCATCCGTGGTGGCCTGAGCCTGATTCCCCTTGACCGCGTGGCCGACATGCTCGCCTCCGCCGAACGTTACATCACCGACGTACTGCTGGGGGGCAAGCAGGTTCCCGACTGGAAACAGCTCGACACGCTGGCCGACGCTATTACCAGTATTGAGTACTATCTGGAGCGGCTCGCCGAGGGCATCAGCGACAATGAGAGCGTACTCGGGGTTGCCGAGGCCAGCCTGAACTCCCTGGGCTTCCCGGTTGGCGAGGAGCCTACCTGGCAGCATCCAACAGCTGACGACGTGCCGGTTATTGATTCGGAAGTACCCGTCGAATCGGTAGAAGCCGAATCCAAGAGCTCCGATAAAGAACTGCTGGATGATGAGATCCTCGGCATTTTCATTGAGGAAGCCGAAGAAGTCCTGGAAACCATCAATGAATTCTATCCTCGCCTGCGCCAAAACCACGACGATCGCGACGCACTGACTGAAGTCCGCCGCGCGTTCCACACCCTCAAGGGCAGTGGCCGGCTCGTGGGCGCAACCAGCATCGGTGAACTGGCATGGTCCGTGGAAAACCTGCTCAACCGGGTGATCGACCAGACGCTACGACCCACCGATGACATGTTCAGCCTGATTGATGACGTCAACAGTCGAATTCCTGCGCTGATCAACGACTTCCGTGACGGACAGGCCGATGGCGAGGTTGGAGAGCTGATTGAACGCGCTGAAGCTCTGTCTACCACGCGAAAAACTGACATCGACACCGCATCGGAAGACGGCAGTTCAGCGGATGATGAGCTACCCACAATCGACAGTGGCAACGATGGCGAAGCTGTCAGTACCGGGCAACCGTCCGCAGCTGAAGTTGAGTTTGACGATGACCTTATCGACGATGAAATTCTCGAGATCTTTATCGAGGAAGCCGGTGAGGTACTGGATACCGTTCGCGAATACCTGCCCATGTTGCTACGTCAGCACGACGACCGCACGGCGCTCTCGGAAGTCCGGCGCGCTTTCCATACCCTGAAGGGAAGTGGTCGGATGGTGGGTGCGCTGGTTGTCGGCGAACTGGCCTGGTCTGTTGAGAACATGCTGAACCGCGTGATTGACGGCAGCATTTTCATGAACGACGACATTGCGGCGCTGCTGGAAGACGTTACCGCGGCCCTGCCGGAATTGGTTGACGATTTCGAGAAACGCCAGCCCCCTTCCCGCGACACATCGAGCATGGAAGCACGCGCCAACGCCCTGGCAAACGGCGAAATTCCCGATGCCAGCACCATGCCTCCGTCTGAGCCACAGTCAGGAGCGACGAACGGAGAAGCCGAGCCAGATTTGACAGCAGCGGAAGAGGAAGACGACACCGTCGTCGACCCAGTGCTGCTGGACATTTTCGAAAGTGAAACCGAAACCCACTTGCAAACCCTGCGGGATTTCCTCGATGCCGCAGGCGACAAAGCGAGCGTTGCTTATACCGATGACCTGTCTCGCGCGCTTCATACCCTCAAAGGCAGCGCACACACCGCCGGTATCGCACCTATTGCCGCGGTGATCACGCCCCTGGAACGCTTCGTCAAGGAAGCCCGGGCACAAAACAAACGGGCCGATCGCGACGTTATAAGCCTGATTGGCGATACCTGTCATTTCCTGACCCAGGGCCTTGGCCAAATTCGGGAGAATCCCCAGGCGGACCTGCCGGGCACCGAAACCTTCCTGGCAAAACTGGAGCAGGTCAGCAATGCCACCCTGCGTGGCGATGGTTCCCGAACCGATGAACCGCAAGAAAGCGCACGACCGCAACTGGTTCAGCTGTTCCTGAACGAAGGTCTGGATATCCTGCTGGATGCCGACCGGATTCTTGATGAGTGGTCGGAAAATCCCGAAGCAACCTCCGCCCTGGACACCCTGCGCAAGGAGCTGCACCTGCTCACTGAGGGCGCACAGGACGCCGGATTGGCCGATGTTGCTGAGCTGTCAGGTGCTCTGAGACAGGTTTACGAGCGTGCCTCAAACCCCGATTTTGTTCCCGATTCGCCTTTCTACGACAGTGTGCGTGCAGGCCATGAACACCTGATCAACATGATGGATCAGGTCGCGGCCGGACTGGCCACCGAGGCCAATGCCGATCTGATTGCCGAGCTGGACACCCTCGCTCCCGCGACGCCCGCAGACAATGAGCCGGATGCGTTTGAGCAGGAGTTCACCGGGGATCTGGAAGAGATCGATCGCAGCCTGGAAGCCGAGGCGGAAGATGCCCCGGAACCCGATGGCGAGCAGCCACCGTTGGCGGACACCGATGAAGACATGGACCAGGAACTGGCGGAGATCTTCCTTGAGGAAGCCCGGGACCTGATCGACAGTACCGCCGATGCCTTGCAGAGCTGGAGCGACAACACCGAAAACCTGGATCTTTTACGCCTTCTACAACGGGACCTGCATACCCTCAAGGGCGGCGCTCGCCTGGCGGATATCCAACCGGTGGGCGATCTTTCCCATGAGCTGGAGAACCTGTTTGAAGGACTGACCGAGCAACGGCTTGCCGTTACCGGTGAGCTTTCCGACCTGCTGTTCCGCAGCCATGATCGACTGGCAGGTATGGTCGATGCCCTTGAGCAACAGGAGCCACCGCGCCCGGCGCCGGACCTGATCAGTGAAATCCACGCCTACATGGACAGCGCCACGGGCTCCAGGCCAGTGACCGATGTCACAAAGCAGGACGCTGAATCGGAAGATGATGACGAGATTCCGCTGGCCGAATTGGAAGAGGATGATACCGAAGAGCCAGAAACCACGGTGGAGGAACCTGAAGAGGAACACGCCACCGATCTGTCTCACCTGGATCCGGAACTGATCGGCATCTTCCTGGAAGAAGCCTACGACCTGATCAACTCCACAGGCAGCGCGTTACATACCTGGAGTGAAGACCCCAACAATCGCGATGTGGCGGCAGAGCTGCAACGCGATGTGCACACGCTCAAAGGCGGTGCCCGGATGGCGGGCGTCGATGCCATTGGCGACCTGACCCACGTACTTGAAGATTTGTTCGAGAAAGTCGCCGAAGGCCAACTGAACGCCAGCAGCGACATGAACGATCTGTTGTTTGCCTGCCACGACCGATTGGCGCAAATGGTTGAACAGGTTGCCACCCAGAAACCCTGCCCGCCGGCAACAGAACTGGTGGCCAAGGTTGAAGCCATCCTCTCTGGCAAGCCAATACCATCCGCGGAACCTGAAGACCCAGCGGAAGAACCGGAACCCGTCGACGAGGCACCCACAGCCGACGAACAACCGGCATCCGTCACAGAGGCTATTGCAAAGGCCTCCGACGATGACCTGGTTGGCATCTTCCTCGACGAAGGCCTGGAGATTCACGAAGCCATTGGCGAATGCCTGGCCCAGTGGCGCGACGAGCCTGAAGAACTGGCTGGCGTTACCCAGTTGCAGCAGGAGCTGCATACCCTCAAGGGTGGCGCTCGTCTGTCCGATGTCGACCCGATTGCCGATCTGGCCGAGGCCTGGTCTGATGCCCTGGACCCTCTGATCGCCGGTTCCAGCAATCAGTCAATCCTGTTGGAACTCAGTGAAAAAGCGCATGGCACACTGAAAACCATGCTCACCAGCCTGGAAGAGGGCAACAAGCCCACTGCGGACATGGTGTTGGTTGAAGCACTGAACGACGCCCACAAAGTCTCCGGTGACGAGCTGTCCGAGCCCGCCACTCAGGCTGAACCCTCTGCAGACGGTGAAACCGTCGATGCCGAAGTCCTGGAGATTTTCCTGGAAGAGGCCGGCGAGATCCTCGACCAGTTGGAGCAGTTACTGGATGACTGGCGTAAGGACCCGGCTAACCACCACTTTAACCAGGAAGCCCAGCGCGCCCTCCATACCCTTAAAGGTGGTGCGCGGCTGTCGCAGCTTGTCGAGCTTGGCGACCAGGCCCACGCGTTGGAAACGCGGCTGATCGACCTGGGCGGTAATACCCCGGGCGACGAGGCCTGGCAGGCCATCACCAATGACCACGACGCAATTGTGGCGCTGGTGGGAGATATCCGTAAGCGGTTTGAAGACACAGGCGCTGTTCCAGAACCCGCCAAACCGGACGCAAAAACAGAGAAATTGCCGAAGACCCAGGAGCCGGCGGCGGAAGCGCCTGCCAAACCGGAAAAACCGGTCGTACCCGCGCCCAAACCCAACAAGGTTCCGTCCAAGACGCCCGCGAAAGCGGCTGCCGCCCAGCGTGCGCCCCAGGAAACCATCCGGGTCTCCGCGCCGCTGCTGGACGAATTGGTTAACCTGGCCGGTGAAACCAGTATTACCCGTGGTCGACTGGAACAGCAAACCAGCGATTTCAGCCACAACCTGGACGAAATGGCCGCCACCATCGAGCGTCTGCGCGAGCAGCTGCGCCGGATGGAAATCGAAACCGAGACCCAGATCCTGTTCCGCGCAGAGAAAGAGCACGGCCCGGATTACGGCGACGACTTCGACCCGCTTGAGATGGACCGCTATTCCGCCATCCAGCAGCTGTCACGGGCCCTGACGGAGTCATCGTCGGACCTTGCGGATCTGAGGGAAACCCTGTCCGACCGGGTTAGGGACACCGAGACCCTGCTGGTACAACAATCGCGGATCAACACGGAACTCCAGGAAGGTCTGATGAAGACCCGGATGATTCCGTTTGCCTCCATGGTGCCCAGGCTGCGCCGGATTGTCCGTCAGATCAGCGGCGAGCTCAGCAAGAAAGTCGAGTTCGATGTCCGCAACCCGGAAGGGGAAATGGACCGCAACATCCTCGAGCGCATGATCGCGCCGCTGGAGCACATGCTGCGTAACGCACTGGACCACGGCATCGAAAAGCCGGCCGACCGCAAGAAGAACGGCAAGCCGGAGACCGGCGAAGTGACGCTGTCGCTGACCCGCGAAGGTGGTGACGTGGTGTTGCGGATGATCGACGATGGCGCGGGTATTCCCGCCCAGGTCATTCGCGACAAGGCCATTCGCCAGGGCATGATGGCCAAGGACGAGGACCTGAGCGAACGGGAAATCCTGCAGTTCATCCTGCAACCCGGTTTCTCCACCGCCCAGGCCGTTACCCAGATTTCCGGCCGCGGCGTGGGCATGGATGTGGTTGCCAGTGAGATCAAACAGCTAGGTGGCAGCCTGGACATCGACTCCACCGTTGGCAAGGGCACCGTCTTTACCGTTCGATTGCCCTTCACCGTATCGGTCAACCGGGCATTGATGGTGTCTACCGGCGAGGACTTCTACGCCATTCCGTTGAACACCATTGAGGGCATCGTTCGGGTCAGTACCTACGAGCTTGAGGAATACTACAAGCCTGACGCACCGATGTACGAATACGCAGGACAACAGTACCGCCTGCAGTATCTCGGCAGCCTGCTGAACAGTGATCACCATCCCAAGCTGCAGGGTCAGGCCCTGCCGTTACCGGTTATCCTGGTGCGGGGTGCCGAACAGCCCATGGCCCTGCAGGTGGACAGCCTGATGGGTAGCCGCGAAATCGTGGTTAAATCGCTCGGACCGCAGTTCAGTACGGTCAGGGGTGTGTCCGGTGCCACCATTCTGGGTGATGGTAACGTGGTGGTGATCCTCGATCTGCCGGCCATGATCCGTTCCGATATTCTCTCCGAGCGCCAGCGCCTGGCGAACCTTGAGAATGCAAAGGAAGCCTCCCGCCGTGAGGAGCAGTCCACCGTGGTGATGGTGGTGGATGACTCGGTAACAGTGCGCAAGGTAACGTCCCGCCTGCTGGAGCGTAATGGCATGGAAGTGATCACGGCCAAAGACGGCCTGGATGCGGTCGCACAGCTGCAGGATCACAAGCCGGATATTATCCTGCTGGATATCGAGATGCCCCGAATGGACGGCTTCGAGGTTGCGAGCTTTGTGCGCCACGATGACAACCTGCGGGACACGCCGATCTGCATGATTACCTCCCGTACCGGTGAGAAACACCGCGAGCGAGCGCTGGCCATTGGCGTCAATGAATACCTCGGCAAGCCTTTCCAGGAAACCGAGCTGCTTGACACCATCACGCGGCTGACCAGGAATCAGTGATGACCGGCCAGCCAGGACGGCCAGCGGTCGGTATCGTCTCGGATATCGTCCTGCAGCGTCATCGCCTGCAGGAAGCCTCGTCCAGGTTCGGCCTGGACGTTTGCTTTTCCGGAGACCCGGATCGCCTGCAGGGCTACCCTGAATTCCCGGAAGCCAGCCTGTGGTTGATTACCCTGGAAGACGAAGCCGATCACCCAGTGCTGTTTGACCACCTGTTGGAGAACACCGAAGCCCCCGTACTGTTTGGTCTCGACCCGGCCCCAAAACCGGGCACCACGGAGTACTTCCGCTGGGAACGCCGGTTGCTGGACAAGCTGGAGCAGTCCCTCGGGCACCTGGAAAAGCTGGATTCCGCGGCCGCTATTGAAGAGCTGGCCACCGAACAACCGCAATCGGAAACCTCTCCCAAACTGCCTCACTGGATCCAGCCGGCCTCAGCGGACCTGCCGGCGGAAGAGGTCTGGATTCTGGGGGCGTCACTGGGCGGCCCGGCCGCGGTGAAAACCTTTCTGGACAGCCTGCCGCCCGGATTACCAGTGGGTTTTATCTATGCCCAACACATCGACAACAATTTCACCGACGTGCTGACTCGCGTGCTGGGCCGTCACGCCCACTACCAGCTCAAACGGGCTGAAACCGGGTATCGTGTTCACAATGGCGATGTTGTGCTGATGCCGGTGGAGCGAGAGTGGACTCTGGACGACAGCGGTGCACTCAGGGAAAGGGAAACACCCTGGCCCGGCCCCTATGGCCCCTCCATTGACCAGGTACTGCTGAACATCGGCGACCATTACGGTGCCCGATGCCATGCCATCATCTTTTCCGGTATGGGCAACGATGGTGCCATTGCCGCGCCATTGCTGAAAGCCTATGGTAGCCGCATATGGGTCCAGGAGAGCGGCAGCTGCGGTAACAGTTCCATGCCGGATTCCGTGGCAGCAACCGGGTGTTCCGTATACTGTGGTACACCGGAACAGCTCGCCCGCGAACTCGTCAAAACGATTGAAGAATCCTGCCTGCTCAAGGGCCGGCAAAAACGGGATTCCGCCTGAGGAAATGAGTGATGAACGATAACAGCCAAACCCTGCCCTGCGTCATGATACCGATGAGCGAGAAGCAATTGCTGCTGCCTAACGTGTCGATTGCGGAAGTGGTGGACTTCGCCAGCTCCGACCCCGCTGCGCATTCACCGGAGTGGCTGGTGGGCGAGCTTGATTGGCGGA
>NZ_DELU01000020.1:0-4227 GCF_002352785.1 Marinobacter sp. UBA2688 | reverse complement strand
GGGCGAGCTTGATTGGCGGGGCCTGAACCTGCCGGTGATCTCCTACGATGCCGCGAATGGCGGCAAACTGACCGTGCCCGGTGGCAATCGTGGCCGAATCGTCATACTGAACACCATCGGTGATCACCATAACTCGGTCCCCTTTATGGCGCTGGTCACCCAGGGCATCCCCAGCCAGACACGTCTGACCGAAGATCAGTTGAAGAAGGTTGACGGCGACACCGGCCCTGCCGACCTGATGGCGGTTGAAGTCGAAGGCGAAACCGCCTTTATTCCCGACCTCGGCTACCTTGAGTCATTGGCACTGGAGGCCTCCCGCTAGCGCTCACCGGTGATCATCACACCTGGCACTGTCTTTTGCTAATGTTATAATGTTGCAAATTCTACAGGACAGTGCCCATGTCACCCAGCGCTCTTCCCTATCGACCGCACAATCATGACGCCTGTGTTGCCCAGGCGCTGACAGAGGCCCGAACTATCTGTCAGCAGCACAATGCCCGCCTGACACCCACCCGTGAGCGGGTGCTGGAACTGATCTGGCAATCCCACAAGCCACTTGGCGCCTACGACGTGCTTGCCGTGCTGGCTGCGGATGGTCACAATGCGGCGCCCCCCACGGTGTACCGTGCACTGGATTTTCTGCAGCAGCACGGACTTGTTCACCGGATTGCGTCACTGAACGCATTCGTCGGCTGCACTCACACGGATAAGAACCACCATGGGTTGTTCCTGATCTGCCGTTGTTGCGGCAACGTGCTGGAACTGACGGCGCCCGGCGTATCCGATGCGGTCCAGAGTGCCGCGGCGGACGAGGCTTTCCAGCCAGACAACATGACCATCGAGGTATCCGGCATTTGCCCCGGCTGTAAATCGGACACTGCCCATGACTGATGCATTGGTAGAGCTGAACCGATTAACCGTCAACTTCGATGACCGCCCCGTGGTGGACCGTGTGGATCTGCGAGTCCAGCGCGGGGATATCATCACCATTATCGGCCCCAATGGTGCCGGAAAGACCACACTGATCAAGGCTATACTGGGTATCCAGCCGGTCTCGGGCGGTGCCCTGACTATCGCGCCCGGGCTCACCATCGGTTACGTGCCCCAGCACCTGACACTGGAAACGACACTGCCACTCAGCGTAAAGCGGTTCATGCTGCTCAGTGGCCGATCACACCAGGAGTGCGTTGAAGCGCTGACCAAGACCGGTGTGGAACATTTGCTCGACGCCTCGGTTCATCGATTGTCCGGTGGCGAAAAACAGCGATTGCTGCTCGCGAGGGCGCTGGCTCGCAGGCCAGATCTACTGGTTCTGGACGAACCGGCCCAAGGCGTGGACATCAATGGCCAGGCCTCGCTCTATGAGCTGATCCGTAGCCTGCGGGACGAACTGAACTGCGGTGTGATCATGATCTCCCATGATCTGCATTTGGTCATGGCCGCCACCGACAAGGTTATCTGCCTGAACCAGCACGTCTGCTGCAGCGGGTATCCGGCGGATATCTCCCACGATCCCGCCTTTATCGAAACCTTCGGTCGTCCGGTAGCGGAAAGTCTCGCGGTATACCATCACCACCACAACCACAGCCACGATCTGCATGGCGATGTGGTGTCCGCCGACCACGATGACCACGCGGAGTGCTCCCATGCCCATCATTGATGCCGTGCTCGGCGACTTTTTCTGGCGGGCGCTGATTGGCGGTCTCGGTGTAGCCCTGATCGCCGGTCCGCTGGGCTGCTTCGTGGTGTGGCGGCGGATGGCCTATTTCGGCGACACCCTGGCGCACTCGGCATTGCTGGGCATTGCCCTGAGTTTTCTGATCAGTGTTCCGCTGAATGTGGGGGTTATCGTGACCTGCGTGGTGCTGGCGATTGCCCTGGTGCTGTTCTCTCGCAGCAAGACTCTGGCCACCGATACCCTGCTGGGTATCCTCGCCCATAGTGCCCTGGCCATCGGCCTGGTCACACTCAGCTTCATGCCCGACATTCGAGTGGACCTGACCGGCCTGCTGTTCGGGGACCTGCTGGCCATGAGCCGAAACGACCTGTTGTGGATATACGGCGGTGCCGTCCTGATTCTGGCGTTACTGACTGTACTCTGGCGCGGTCTTCTGATGAGCACCATTCACGAGGAACTGGCGCGGGTTGAGGGCGTACCGGTTGAACGTCTGCGGCTGGTGCTGATGCTGATGTTTTCCATCGTGATCGCAGTGGCCATGAAGATTGTCGGAGTCCTGCTGATTACCGCATTACTGATCATTCCGGCAGCCACCGCCAGAAGATTGGCCGGCAACCCCGAACATATGGTGGGGCTGGCCATCCTGTTCGGTTTTATCGCCGTCAGTGGTGGACTTACGATGTCCTGGCACCTGGACACACCGGCCGGCCCCTCGGTGGTGGTGACGGGTTTTGCCGTATTCCTGCTGGTATACGGTTCGGCACGGCAGGTCCAGACCTGACAGCGATGGATTCCTGAGCAAAGTTTCCCAGGGCACGAGCAGTGGTCTAAAGTATAAGAGCAGGAAGTTCCCTACACGTTCGCCACCGGTTATGGATCAACCTATGGAAAGCCCCAGATTGACAGGGACAGGACACGCTATGGCGCTGCCACACCTGTGGGCGCCCCTGCTGGTATTGTTTGCCGGCCTTGTTGTTACCGGCCTGACCGCGCAGGCGCTTGAGGAACAATCACGGTCACTCGCTGAGCAGGTATACCGCAAGCAGCACAATGCGCTTGTCGCCCGCCTACGTGGGTATGACGAGCTTCCGCCGCTCTATACAGATGGAGTCGCACCAGCCAGAACCATTAATAACGTAGCGCCCGCAGAGCTATGGCTTGCCACTGTGTTCAAGGATGCGGTACCCGGTATGCTCAATTTGCGCGTGGACACCCTGGAGCGGCATACCAAAACCCCCTTGTTCCAGGCCATTCGCGCAGAAAGCCCGGATCGTTCCCAGTCCCTGCGCTCTGAAGTCGAAATTGGAGATCATCGCTGGCTGGTAACCACACTGCCGGATTCCGGATTCCTGTCTCAACCTGCCCGCCGTTCCTTCCGTTTTATCTGGCTTGCGGGGCTGGCGATGACGGTGCTGGCGACGGTGGTCGTGGTTTTCCTGTGCCTGCGCATCCGCCGGTGGCAAAGCCACTACCGAAACGCCGAAAAAGTATCCCACGGGTACGAACAGCAACTGAACAACATGCAGGTTGAAAAATCGATCCTGCGGCAGGCATTGAATGACAGCGAACAACGCAGCCGGGACCTGGTCGCCCTTTCCGGCGCAACGATCTGTGAGCTGGATGAAAAGGCACTGACCGGATACATTTCACCCCAGGTGGTGGAGCTTCTGAATAAGGCACCGGCGGACCTGGCCGGCACCCCATTCGAGCAATTGGTCGACCCCACCTACGTGGAAAACTTCCTCAGGACCCTACAGGCGTCCCGCCAGGAGCGACAAATACAGCGTATCGACCTCAAGCTGTTGGATGCCGATGATCGCCAAGTCTCTGTTACGCTGAGAGTACTGGCATTGCAGGATACGCTACACGGTTTCAGCGGTTACCGGCTAAGCCTCCAGCCCGGTATTCAGGCACCCTGATCCAGGGTTTTGTGGGTGCCGTCGCACAACGGCGGGTTGCCGGTGTGCTTGCAGCCGCAGAACCACACCCATTCTTTCTTTTCAGCCGTGTATTTAACCGGCGTAAATCCTGTTCCCTTGTGGGAGCCGTCACAGAATGGCTGGCTGTTACTGCGGCCACAGGCGCACCAGAAGTAGTTCTTGCCGCCCTCGACCAGCACTGAACACGGCGTGGTTCTGGGAATTTCCGGCTTCTCATCAGTCATTGGTCAGCCCCTGCTTTATTCTTTTGTATCCAAGGGCAGTATAGTCAAAGCGGAGCGTATTGCCTGCGCTCAGCGCTTCCCATCCAGAGGTCGAATGACGTCCTTCAGACGCCCGGATTCCACCAATTCCATGAACTCGTCACCCAACCGGTCGCTTTCGGCAATCGCCTTGCGCCACGCGCGCTCGCGGCCAGCGTCGTCTCCGATGTAGCGCTCGAAGTCCTTCCGGTCTGGCAGTTTCCGGTCTGGCAGGGATTCCAGATATTCCGGGGAGGGTGACACCAACAGTACATCCTGCAGCCGGGTGGCATCGCCGCGACGCCAGGGCAGGGTTTTGTCGAACCAGCCCGGAACCACCTTATCGGTGAAGTGGGGATAGAGGATC
>NZ_DELU01000013.1:195527-196633 GCF_002352785.1 Marinobacter sp. UBA2688 | reverse complement strand
AGAGCTCACTCCGACTGTCAACGGTTCGTTATAACTTTTTCAGGAAACCTGACGATTTATCGTCAAAGCTCGGTTTTCACAGCGGCCGCAGCCTGGGTTGCTTTCTCCCTGGCCTCGTCAATCGAGCTACCGGACGCAAGCGCGACCCCCATTCTCCGCCGCCCCTTCAGTTCAGGTTTCCCAAAGAGCCTGATAAAGATGTCAGGTTGAGCCAACGCTTTTTCAAGCCCTGTATAGGCAACCGCATCCGAATCACCCTCCGGCAATATCACTGCGGAGGCTGAGGGGCCCTGTTGACGGATCGCCGGTATCGGCAACCCGAGGATGGCGCGGGCGTGCAAGGCAAACTCGGACAGATCCTGGGAAACCAGAGTCACCAACCCCGTGTCGTGAGGGCGTGGCGACACTTCTGAAAACCATACGTCATCGCCCTTCACAAACAATTCCACACCGTAGACACCATAGCCACCCAGATTGCTGGCAACCGCTTCCGCGATTTCCCGGGAACGGGCCAGCGCCTTGTCACTCATTGGTTGCGGCTGCCAGGATTCACGGTAATCGCCGTCTTCCTGATGGTGCCCAATAGGATCACAGAATGAAATACCGTCGCGGTGCTTCACGGTCAGCAAGGTAATTTCGTAGTCAAAATCCACAAACCCTTCGACAATCACCCTTCCCTTGCCGGCTCGACCACCGGTCTGGGCATAATCCCAAGCGGTCTCAATATCATCGGCGGACTTGACCGTGCTCTGCCCTTTTCCTGAAGAACTCATAACGGGCTTCACCACCAGAGGCATTCCGATGGCTTCGACGGCCGCAAGATACTCCTCTTTCGACTCGGCAAATCGATAGGGTGACGTTGCAAGCCCGAGCTCTTCGGCGGCCAGGCGACGGATACCTTCCCGGTTCATGGTGAGATTGACGGCTCTTGCGGTGGGAATCACCCGATAGCCTTCCTGCTCGAGCTTTACCAGCTCCGGCGTGGCAATCGCCTCAATTTCCGGCACGATGAGGTTTGGCTTTTCCGCCTCAATAATGCTGCGTAAGGCAGCGCCATCGAGCATATCGACAACGTGACTCCGATGGGCCACCTGCATGGCCGGGGC
>NZ_DELU01000013.1:192878-195433 GCF_002352785.1 Marinobacter sp. UBA2688 | reverse complement strand
TGGGCCACCTGCATGGCCGGGGCGTTGGCGTAACGGTCAACTGCGATAACTTCCACGCCAAAGCGCTGGAGTTCAATCACAACTTCCTTGCCCAGCTCTCCCGAGCCACAGAAGAGAACCCTGAAAGCATTTCCTTTCAGCGGAGTACCAATACGAACTGTGTCAGTCATGAAAGTTTCTGCCTTTCCTGATATCGGGGGTCAAAGACCTAGATCAAAAATTTGCTTTCACGCTCGGCCACTTTGCGCAGCACTTCCTGGCGCTCTTCATTGCTCATCTGGGACCATCGCGTGATCTCATCACCACTGCGATGGCACCCAACACACATATCGTTGTCATCAAGGGCGCAAATACTCACACAGGGCGAGCGCACCTTATCAGCCACTTTCATTCCGCAACCTCACCTAACGTCTTGACCACTACTTTAACCTTTCCTGATCTCTGCTTCTAACGCCGGTTCCGTCAACGACTCACCCCAGGTGCTTCCATGCACAAGATCAGCCAGAGGCAACCGCGAGCGCCATCCCTTTTTCTGTAGTTCAGGCTGTTCAAGAAACTCGCTGACAAAGCCAAGGCACAGATAGGCCAACGGGTATACGTGTTCGGGGAGCTTCAGTGTCTTCGCCAGCTTTTCCTGATCCAGAATACTGACCCAGCCCACACCAATCCCTTCAGCCCTTGCTGCCAGCCAAAAGTTCTGTACCGCCAGGCACGTACTGAAAAGATCCGTTTCAACGATCGAGTTACGCCCCAGCACATGGCTACCACCGCGACTTCGGTCACAGGTGATGCATAGATTAATCGGGCTTTCCAGGATGCCCTGGAGCTTCAGACTCTTATACTGTGTATTGCGATCGCCTTCATAATTTTCCGCGGCTTTCCGGTTTTCTTCCTCGAAAATGGAAAGCACTGCGCTGCGCACTGACTTGCTATCGATCACGAGAAAGTCCCACGGCTGCATAAAACCGACGGAGGGTGCGTGGTGGGCCGCGTCGAGCAGTCGGGCAAGGACATCCGGGGGAATCGGATCAGGAAGAAACTGCGAGCGCACATCCCGGCGTTCATGGATCGCACGATAAAGCCCGCTCGTTTCTTCATCACTAAAGGGGCGATTCTGATTTGGCCGGTGGGTTCTGTGGTCTGTCATTCTTTGCCTCTAATGCCGTCGGTTGAGTCCCAGCAAATGCTTCAGAAACCCCGTGTCCAGACACTCCTCAACGAGATCCGCCAGGCGATCCAGCTGTTCCAGGCGATGTGCCTTGTAGTCTACGGCCTGATGCTGAGCTCCCAAGCCCGCCCATTCGAGTATCTCACGGGTCGCTTCAGGCTGATCGAAAATGCCGTGAACATAGGTTCCAATTATCTGACCGTCCTCACTCACTGCGCCTTCAGGCTGTCCATTCAGCGTCGCCATGGGGCATTCAAGCGCGGGGCCACAGGAAATACCGTTATGCATCTCATAACCTGTGAACCCCGGCCTTCCACTGCCAAGCGTTAACTCTCCGGAAACGTCCTTCAGCGTTTTGCCGGCAACCATTCGTGTGGTCATGTTGAGCAACTCAAGGCCAGGCGTGGTACCGGCATCCCCTTCCAGGCCGTCCGGGTCGGATACCGACCGCCCCATCATCTGAAAGCCGCCGCAAATGCCTAACACCTTGCCGCCATAACGGAGGTGTTTCTGAATAGCCTCAGGCCAGCCCTGGGATCTCAGCCATTGCAGATCATGCCGGGTGCTTTTGCTGCCCGGTAACAGGATCAGGTCAGCCGGGGGAATCCGCTGGTCGGGGCCGATGAATTGGAGGTTGACGCCCGGGTGCAGACGAAGGGGGTCAAAGTCATTGTGATTGCTGATGCGAGGTAACACCGGGACGATCACATTCAGTGCATCGGGTTCATTGGTGCCACTGGTGCCAACGCTGTCTTCTGCGTCAATCACCAAGCCATGCAGATACGGCAATACGCCAGCTACGGCTTTATCAGTGCGTTCGGCCAGCCAATCCAGGCCTGGCTTCAACAAGGCAATATCGCCCCGAAAACGGTTGATAACGAAGCCTTTCGTGCGCGCTCGTTCGCTCTCGGTGATGAGTTCAAGCGTGCCCACCAGTTGGGCAAATACACCACCCTTGTCAATATCGCCGACGAGGAGCACTGGGCAATCGGCCGCTTCGGCGAAGCCCATGTTGGCAATATCATTCACACGCAAGTTGATCTCGGCGGGGCTACCAGCCCCTTCGGCAATGATTACGTCATAGCGGGCACTCAGGTCACGCCATGCCTCCATCACCGAGGCCATCGCCTCGGCCTTGTAGGCATGGTAATCCAGAGCGTTCATATTGCCGTGAACCTTGCCTCGCAGGATTACCTGGGCACCGCAGTCACTCTGGGGCTTGAGCAACACCGGATTCATATCGCTATGCGGGGCGAGCCCGCAGGCCAGTGCCTGAAGTGCCGTGGAACGGCCTATTTCACCGCCGTCGACGGTAACCGCACTGTTCAGGGCCATGTTCTGGGGTTTGAAAGGCGCTACGGAAACACCCTGCCGCGCCAGCCACCGA